>JBIKNT010000108.1:0-5468 GCA_044358465.1 Ilumatobacteraceae bacterium | reverse complement strand
AATGTCGGTGAAGTGAAACTGAGGAATCTCATTCCACTGGGAGGCATCAAAAATGTCGGAAACAGTCACGTCAATATTGTGCCGTCATCAGAGGTGAGGAACCTCATTTTCGTCATGATTTCTTGTTGAGGGCACGTAACGCTAACCACCACGTTGCAACAGCAGCTGGCATGCGCTCGTGATATGCCTTCCACAAGTCGCTCGCATTGGCGATCAGTGGCTGCATGTTTGTTTCAGGCAATGGTGACGCCGTTGAAATGGGGTCAATCCACTCCACGCGGAAATCGGTGAAAAGGTGCGTGAGCAACTTGGCGTCGGTCTCGTGATGGTCGGAAGTTTGGTGTTCAAGGAACCCGTTGTAGTCGTTGAATGACAAGAGTCCGTAGTACTGGTTCTTTTCTGCGCCACGCCAATACTCATAGCGCAGTACATGATCTTCGTGTTCGTGGGTTGAGCGCCAGAGTCGATGGAGTACCTCTTCAAACTCTTTTTCTTTGCCGTCTTGAACTGTGATGTGCGCCAAAATTGTTGCCATGTCACAACGCTACTCAGGCGGCCTATGTTCCTGCGAAGGGGAAGTTATGTGGCGTCGCTCAGGCGGCCAACGAGCGCTGCAACGTCGTCAAAGCGCAAAAACAATGGGCTCAGAGCAATGCGGATGACATTGGGCGGGCGAAAGTCAACAATGAAACCATCGCCAATGAGCTCCTCTGTGAGTTCTTCCGCCCTGTTATGCAAAAGCGCAATGTGCCCGCCACGAGCACTGCTGTTGCGGGGCGAGCCCAGCGAGAATCCACTTGACGACAGATGCTCATCAAAGCCTGCGATGAAATAGTCGCCAAGTGCAATAGAGCCCGCACGAATGGAAGAGATGGGGAATTTTTCAAACGCCTCTAAAGCGCCATGCAGGGCCTTCATCGACAAGATGTTGGTGGTGCCACTAGCAAAACGCAAGATGCCCTGAGCAGGTCTGTAGGTGTCTTCAAATGCAAATGGGGCGTCGTGCCCGAACCAACCGGGAATGGGTTGCTCTACGTCATTTACCAAGTGCGGTGCAACATACATAAATGCAGGAGCTCCAGGCCCACCGTTCATGTACTTGTATCCGCAGCCAACGGCAAAGTCGATGCGGTGACGCTCTACGTCGCAGGGAATGATTCCGGCAGCATGTGCAAGATCCCACACCACAAGCGCTCCCGCTGCATGTGCAGCGGCAGTAACCGAAGCAACATCGTGAATTTCTGCAGAACGAAAATCGATCATCGAGGCAGTAGCAACAGCAACGTTGTCATTGAAGTGAGTGGCCATCTCCGATACGGCACACTCTTTGTATTGCAAATGAAAAAGGTCGGCAACACTGCGGGCAACATAGCGATCGGTGGGAAAATTGTTGATGTCGCATAGCAATACATTGCGTGTAGATGTTGCGTTTTTCTGTGCGGCAGCAGAGAGCACTTTGAAGAGTGCAATGGAAGTGGAGTCTCCGGCAACGACGCTGCCACTTGGTGCCCCAATAATGTGCGCAATTCTGTTGCCCGTTGCAGCAGCAAGGCTGAACCAGTCGCCATCGTGCCATGTGCGTACTAAGCCTGTTTTCCACTCGGCGTTCACGGTCTGGTTCACCGCTTCGCGAGCGGCATGTGTGAGCGGGCCAAGTGAATTGCCCAGAAAGTAGCGCTGGTCGCTGGGCAGGTCGAAGAGTTGACGAGCAGGTGCAAGTGGGTTTGCAGCGTCAAGTGATTCTGCTTGTGCAAAATATGAGCTCATCGACATGGGCGAATGGTTTCCTTTACCTCAGAAGTAATTGAAGCGTTGCATCGCCAAGTGGCGTTGCTGGCGTGATGAGATCGTAGATCACATCGAAGTGATCGTGTTCTTCCACTTCGATTTGAGCAACGTTGCAGCCACCTGCGGTGAGGTGTTCCGCGTAGTTGTGGCTTTGGTCTTTAAACGAGTTAGTTTCGTGTTCGCCCCACGCAACAACGACCTGGGCAATAGGCGAAACTGCCTGCAGCTGGGGGCTGAGGCCAATGGCTTCGTCTTGTGTGAGCTGTAATGGGTCATTCACTGTGGTGTGTAGCAGTGGCCGTAGGTCGAACACGCCACTCAAAAGAACTGCACCAGTAATGAAGTTGTTGCTGGGGTGAGCAGTGCTGCACATCGCGGCTAAATGCGCACCTGCCGACGAACCCGATACCACTGCGTTGCAAGGGGCGAGAGATGAGCGTTGCTGAAGCCACTGCACAGCAGAACGACATTGTTGAACGATATGAGCAAGGGCTGTATGTGGGGCCAACGTGTAGTTGATGCTGGCAAAGCTGATTCCTTGAGCAAGTGCGTCGCTTGCCCACATGCAGCATTCATCTGCAGAGAGTGCTTTCCAATACCCACCGTGAATGAAAATGAGCAGGGGAGCGTTGGGGGAGTGCTCTGCTAAGAGCAAGTACTCGTCGTCGTGAGTTCCGTAGGCAACCTTTTGCAGCTTGTCACCGAGTGCATTTCTCGCGGCAGAACTTTTTGCTCCATATTGTTCGATATACCACGGAACGCTGTGGTGGGCTACCGAGCTAGGTGAGTACTCGGTTTCAAGCGACATCAACCAATGTTTGCACGTTTGCCTTGCGGGTGCGAATAATTTTTGCCCCAATAAAGATGGCGCAGGGAATCACAACAACGTTTGGCAAAACCACGAGGGCATCTTCAACAATAAAGCCATACGCAGACCATGCAACTGCGGTGAAAAAGAGAAGAACATACGTGGGAAGCGAAACCCCACTGAGGTCGTCAGATTTTGCTGAGGTAATTGTTTGAGGCAAGACCGATGATGCGCCAACAATAAAAGCAATGAAGCCAGTCACTGGAGGAGATATAGAAACGCATATGAATGAAAATGCAACAATTGCAAAGACGGTGCTATAGAGGCGAGACGCCGACAATGTTCCGTGCTTCACCATTGCCCGTGCAAGAAGTGCAATTGCAACGACGATGAGGAAGTTTGACCCACCCACGGCAGCGTCGCCTTGCGATAAGCCGTAAACACTCCACAGCGTTGACCCGCAGATGCCCTGCAAGGCACCTGTGGGCGAGAGACCCTCTACGGTATTGCGACGGTACACAAGGATTACTTGCGGCCAAATGAACAGCATTGACAAGGTGGAGGCAACAATGCCAAGAACGTTCTGAAGAGTCACCCGTACATTGTGCATGACAAGAGATACGCAGAAGTGGTTCAAAATGTGAAACGCTGTGTGACATGCGACGTTCCATTGACGATTACCCCATGACCAGTGCCGATGTTCCTGCAGGTGACGACGATGCAATGCGCATTGCGTGGGCGGTGGCAATTTGCGACGACTATGACGATGCCGAACCCCGTGTGGTACTCACCACTGAAGAGGTGGGGTCGCCTGGTACGGGTCTTGTTGCCCACCTCAGTGCAGAGCATGTGCGGCGGTTACGCAGTGCTTTACGTGATGCACTGCGCGAAATAGGAGAAGACCCCGGCCTCTAACCATTTACGGCTCTTTTCGGTCGCAGGTATTGCCCTTGGGGCCACTTCCCGATAATGTTGACCCAGTTAGTCGGGTTTCGCTCGGCTCCGTCACTTGGCCATTTGGAGGCACCTCGTGGGAATTCCACCAGTCATTGCAGCACCGCGCGACCTTGATGCTGAACAAATGGCCGATATTGAACGCTTTGAAAAAGCAATTGAGCAATATCTTGCCGGTGAAATTAGCGAAGACGTTTTCCGCGTCATGCGCTTGAACAATGGTGTCTATGGTCAGCGCCAGGGTGGCACAAATCAAATGGTGCGCATCAAGTTGCCTGCCGGAACCATTACTCCCGAGCAACTCGATTTGATGGCATATCTCTCTACCGAGTTCTCACGCGGCTGGGGCCACATTACGACCCGCCAAAATATTCAATTCCACTTTGTTGAACTCACACGCATGCCTGAACTCTTGCGCCACCTCGCAGGTGTGCATCTCACATCGCGTGAAGCCTGTGGCGATACCGTGCGCAACGTCATGGCGTGCCATCTTGCTGGAGCGTGCCCACATGAGCACCTCGACGTCACGCCGTGGGCCGAAGCCGTTTTTCGCCACTTCGTGCGCAACCCATTGGGTCAGCGTTTGCCTCGCAAGTTCAAGGTCAACTTCTCAGGTTGTGCCACCGACTGTGGGCAGGCAATGTTCAACGACGTGGGTGTTGTTGCAACCACACGCACCAATGAAGACGGTTCAGTAGAACAGGGCTTTCGTATTTTCATTGCTGGTGGTTTGGGTGCAACACCGCACCCTGCACTGGCGCTGGAAGATTTCACTTCACGTGAAGATCTCATGCCAACAATTGAGGCTGCTCTTCGCGTGTTCGACCAAGCCGGTAACCGCGACAACAAATTGCGTGCTCGTATGAAATGGCTTGTCGATACTCTCGGTATCGACGAAGTGCGTCGTCGCGTGCAAAAAGTCCGCCTCACGCTTCCTGCTTCGTCGTCGTGGCCAGGTGGAATTCCACCAGAGGTTGTTGCCGCTGGCGACAAAGCTGCTGGTAAGGCAACAAGTGGTGAAGTAACAACAGTTGGCCAGGGTGTACGTGTTGAAATGACAGCTCGTGACCCCTTTGCCCGCTGGGTGCAAACGAGTGTTATTCGTGGCACCGCAAACGGAACCATTTCTGCAATTGCTTATGCCGAATTGGGCGACATCACCTCAAGTCAATTCACAGCGTTAGCAGCAATGCAGCGCGAGTTGAATGCAGACGTGCGTTTGTCGAACCGTCAAAACGTTGTGTTCCGTAATCTCACTGAAGAGAAGTTGCGTGTTCTTTACGACCGCCTCGATGCCATTGGTATGGCACGCCCAGGTGCAGAACTTGCTCGCGACGTAGTGGCTTGCCCAGGTGCCGACACATGCAATATTGCTGTTACTCAGTCGCGTGGTTTAGCTAAGGCAATTGGCGATGAACTTGAAGCACAAGGTCTTGCCGAAGTGGGCGGAATTCGCATCAACATTTCTGGTTGCACCAACAGCTGTGGTCAGCATCATGCTTCCGACATCGGATTCTTTGGTGCAGAGCGCCGCGCACATGGGCAATCGGCTCCTGGCTATCAGATGTTGCTTGGTGGCTATGTTGGCCAAGAGCAAATTCACTTTGGAGAAAAGGCCCTTCGTGTTCCAGCAAAGGCAGCCCCTGAAGCAGTTGCGCGAGTAGTGCGCAGGTTTGCTGGCGAGCGCGTTGCAGGTGAAACATTCCGCACTTGGATGGACCGCGTGGGGGGAGTCGACAAAGTTGCCGACGAACTGCGCGACCTCGACTACTTCCCATCGCCTGAAGAGAACCCCAATTTCTATATTGACTACGGCGAGACGGGCCCATTCGTTGCCGCTGTCGGCGACTCGGAGTGTGCTGTTTAGGAACAACGCTGGGCGTCGTGTATAACTAATCAAGTTCATCTATGATTATTA
>JBIKNT010000106.1:0-5483 GCA_044358465.1 Ilumatobacteraceae bacterium | reverse complement strand
AACTAAAGGTGTGCCCACTTGCCACGGAAGTAGGGGTGAGGAGACTGGCGGTGGACCCCGATGCCAAGACCCCGCGCGCAGCACTGCCCCAACCAACGAGAGTGCCATCGGAACACCGAATGAGAGTTGAATCACCTTGAGCAACAATTTGAGCTGTCGCTTTTCCTGTTGGCAGGGAAGGGGTCGCAAAGTACGTCGCCGTATTGGTGGTTCCTGCACCCAGTTGCCCAAAGTTGTTGTAACCCCACGTCATTAAAGTGCCATTCGCTCGTAGGGCAACGGTGTGTAAATAGCCAGCAGAAATAGCAATGATGTCACTCACTGTTGCGGGCGAAGCAGGAATGGTCATGTCCTTTACTTCAGTAAGGGAACTGAGTGAAGTAGTGGCCGTTGCTGTGGGAACTGCTCGGCGAGACGAGTTAGCCCCCCAACCATATGCGGTGCCACCCGTTCCATTTGCTCCAATGTCAACATACAAACTGAACTGATATCCGGCAGCGATGCGCGGGTTCACTAAGTTGTTTATAATAGCAATGGGATACGCGTAGTCGGTTGTTGAGCCAACAACGAGTTGTCTACTTGAACCATCACCCCAGCCATAAATCGTTGAGGCTCCGGAAAAGGCAACAGCGATGAGGCAATGCAAACGTGAGCAGGAAAGTTGATTAATTTGCGACGATGCAGTAGCGGTGTCAACACCGAAAGGCAAGTCGATCTTTCCTGGAAGTATGCGTGAAACAGATGTTCCATCGCCTAGGTAATACGTACCAGTGGTACTGCCAATTGATCCAGACGTCCATACGGAACCATCAGACATCACAAAAACCGAGGAGTTATCGGTTGCGTCGGCCATTGCAATGCGCACGTCAGATGCGGTATCTATACGGTCGAATTTCATTCCATCATTTGCACCGCAGATTCCAGACGCGGTGCATGTTCCAGTAACGCCTCGTGCTCCAAGAGACGTAGTGGGATTTCCCCATGACCACACAACTCCCGATGAGTCAATAACAAGTGCATTTGCACTGTCGGCGATAATGTCGGTGAATGTTGCACTGCCACTGGGAACAATGCGCGTTGTAACTGCCGCTGTCGTACGATTGTTGAGTGCGGCATAGAGGGAAGAAACACCCAAGAGACGGTAGAGGTTTCGTCCCCAAGCAAATATTCTCCCAGTAGACGTAAGCGCCATTGCAGTATCACTTGTGAAATCAACTTCTGAAATATGCTCACCGGCATTCAAAGTGATTCCGCTTACCGACTCCAAAAGTGTGGTGTGTGTGCCAGCAGCGGTTCCTGAGCCACGTTGGCCATAAGTGTTGTCGCCCCATGTGCGGATGGTGTCGTTGACGCAAACAACAGACGCTGTATATCGCCCTGCGAAAATTGACGAAGGGACGCAGCCGACGCCAAGTGAGATGGTTTTAGGGGAAGAGATGTATGTTCCCGATATGGCGCGCCCCAGACGATTGTGGGTCGTTGCGGTGGTATTGCCCCATGTGTAGACACTGTCACTACTTTGGGCAACTGAATAGCCAATTCCGGCAGCAACACGAACGATTCCTGTTGGTGCAGTAGGGCACGATGCAGAGCAAGTGGTGACTGTGGCGGTTGGTGTGGTTGAGCTGACATTGCGTGCGGTGTAGTTGGTTTGTGGAATGAAATCGAAAGTGCTTGTTGTAGAGACAGCAGTGATGGTTTTTTGCCCATCAAGCACTCCGCCTGCTCCGGTAACAGTCACAACATTGCCTACTCCGAAGCCGTGAGTGGTGCTGCTCGTGAGCCGAGCCGTTGCAACGTTTGACGACAGCGAGACCAATTTGTTTGAAAGCGCAACACTGATGTCGGCACGAGTTGCCGAACCTGCAGGTGATACTGCTGTTGAGGTGATGCTTCCTGAGTATGTTTTGGCAAATCTGATTGAGGTGGAACCCGATACGGTGATGGTGTTCACTCCATCGAATGGGGCGCCAACACCTTCGATGGTGACGGTGTTTCCCACGGCAAGGCCGTGCCCAAGGGGAAGGGTGAGCGTGGCGACGTTGCTTGCTAATGATTTATTCGTCACTGCAACTTGCACACCAGCCAACGTTGCAAGGCCCGTCGGAGAAATAGGTGTAGAAGTGACCGCAGGTTGTGCAACGTAACTGAATGATGTGTTCGTTATCTTTGTAATAGTTTTGGTTCCATCGAGTAGGTCGTCGCCAATATTGACTGCCACAGAATCGCCAATAGCAAAGTAGTGGTAAGCATTTGTGCTGATGGTTGCGATGTTCGAAGTAATAGATTGCGTCGTGGGTACAGCTCTACGCACGTTCAGAGAATCGTCGGTTATTTTCGTAGGTGTAAAGCGCGAACTTGAACCGGCAAGGCCGATGTCGCCATATGCATCGGTGTCGTGACCCCATGCCCAAATTGCTCCGGTCGAGTCTGCGGCAACATTGTGATGCTGTCCCGCTGCAATAGAAAGAATGTTGACACTCGTTAATGACGACAACAAGAGTGGAGTCAACTGACTTGCCGTACTTGCCACCGATGTAGTGCCCAGTTGCCCGTACGCATTGTTCCCCCAGGTGTAAACACGGCGTGTTACGCCCTGGAGAGTGAGCATCATGCTGTGTCGCTCGCCGGCAGTAAGCGCAACGATTTCTTCACCAGGTAAGGGGGTCCAGGTAGCTTTCTTGGGCAGCGGCGAAGTGGTGACCGATCCGTTACCGAGTTGACCATAAATGTTGGTTCCCCAAGCCCACAGTTCATGACCTCCACTCGACGTGGCTACTGCAGCCAAGATGTGCGAGGTGCTGCCACTGCGACTAAAGAAAAGAGGTGTCGCACCGCCAAAGGCGCGCAGGTACGACATCTTGCTCGTTGGCCCCGAGACTGTCACTCGAGTTGCTAGAGAGCCAGCTCCACTGGGTGCAGTGTCAGAGAGTGCTGTGGTGCCAGTGACCGGTGATCCGTATGCCGCATATGCAGTTTTCCCTGTTTGCACTGAGCCCCAGGCGAAAGGTTGCTGGTACGTACTTGCAGTTGCTCGTGCGATGTCGGGCTGGTCGGTGACGGCCACAATGGCGGTAAGGCTGATGACGATTGGGGCAACTATTGCCCTCCTGAGTAGCGAGTGACGCTTCACGGAATCCGAGATTATCTAACTTTGAGAATATTTCAATGAAAATATTTCAAGTAGGTTCCGGGGGCCGAAAAGGCAGGTTGACGGGCTACAAAACGAAGTTCACCAGGCGTCCAGGAACGATAATTTCCTTTTTTGGCGTGGTTCCAGCAAGGAGTTCTTGAACTTTGGTGTCGGCCATTGCAGCCGCTTGAAGTTCCTCTTGGCTCATGCCAACAGTGACCACAAGGCGTGTACGCACTTTGCCATTGATTTGCACAGGGATCTCAATGGTGTCGCTTGCTAACAGCGAAGCATCGGCGGTGGGGAAGTCTTCGTAAGTAATGGTGCCAGGGTTGCCCAAGCGACGCCAAAGTTCTTCGGCCATGTGCGGGCACAGTGGAGCGAGCATTTTGGCGAGTGGCGTAGCTACTTCTTGCGGGCAAGCACCATGTTCAGCAACATATGGAGTGAGCACATTGTTCAACTCAATGAGTTTTGCAATCGCAGTGTTGAAGCGCAGTGCTTCCATGTCGGCGCGCACGCCATCGATGCAGCGGTGCAGCGCACGGCGCAGGTCTTCACTTGCTGGTGCAGCATCGACGTGTGTTTCGCCAGAGTCTTCATTAACCACGTTGCGCCACAAGCGCTGCAGAAAGCGTTGCATACCCACCACGTCGCGGGTGTTCCATGGGCGACTAGCTTCAAGTGGGCCTGTTGACATCTCGTATAAGCGGAATGTGTCGGCACCGTAGTCTTCATACATGTCGTCGGGAGTAACGATGTTTTTGAGGCTCTTGCCCATTTTTCCGTACTCACGAGCAACTTCTTCGTTCTCGTAGAAGTACTTGCCATCTTTTTCTTCAACGTCTTCAGCAGGCACTGGCTGACCGCGCTGGTCGCGATACGCATATGCCTGAATGTAGCCCTGGTTGAACAAACGATGGAATGGCTCTTCGCTCGATACGTGTCCGAGGTCGAACAAGACCTTGTGCCAAAAGCGTGCATATAAAAGGTGCAATACGGCATGTTCCACGCCACCTACATAGAGGTCAACACCGCCGGTGTGGCCAGCATGCTTGGGGCCCATCCAATATTTTTCCACCTCTTTGTTGACGAACGACTCCGTATTGGTGGGGTCGAGGTAGCGCAGTTCGTACCAGCATGAACCAGCCCACTGTGGCATCACGTTCACTTCACGGCGATAGGTCTGCAGGCCGTCGCCCAGGTCGAGTTCTACAACGGCCCACTCGGGTGTGCGAGCAAGTGGCGGTATGGGTTCTGTTACCGCATCGTTCGGGTCGAGACCCTGTGGCTTGAAGTCGGCAAGTTCGGGTAGCAACACAGGTAACTGCTGGTCGGGAACTGCATGGGGGTTGCCATCGGTATCGAACACAATGGGGAAGGGTTCGCCCCAATAACGCTGACGAGCAAAGAGCCAGTCGCGCAGTTTGTAGGTGATGGCAGCTTCGCCACAACCTTGCTGTGTGAGCCACGTGTTCATTGCCGACTTTGCATCGGCCACCGTGTTGTATTGCGCAAGAGAAATGCTGTCGTTGCTCGAGTTCACGTAAGCGCCATCGCCAACGTAAGCATTTGGCCATTCGTTGCAGTTGAGCGTGGCGTCGATGCCAGCTGCGGCAAACCATTCGGGCGTTGGTTGTTGTGTAGCAACTATGGGAAGTTGGTACGTGCGAGCAAATGCAAAGTCGCGCTCGTCGCCAGAAGGCACGGCCATAATTGCGCCGGTGCCGTAGCCCATTAATACATAGTCGGCAATCCAAATAGGAATGTCGCCACCCGTTACTGGGTTGCGGGCAAATGCACCCGTAAACACACCAGTTTTTTCACGGGTTTCATCTTCGTATTGCTCGCGCTCTTTTGCGGCAGCGGCAACACGGTATGTGTTCACTGCGCTGTGTTGTTCAGCAGTGGTGAGTGCGTCAACTAATGGATGCTCGGGTGACAGCACCAAAAACGTTGCGCCAAACAAAGTGTCGGGGCGAGTGGTGAACACTTCAATTTCTCCAGCGGCCGATGTGAAGCGCACGCGGGCGCCTTCGCTGCGTCCAATCCAGTTGCGTTGCATCAACTTGATGGGTTCTGGCCAGTCGAGGCGATTCAGGTCGTCGAGTAAGCGATCGGAGTACGCCGTGATGTTCATCATCCACTGGCGCATGTCGCGTTTGAAAACTGGGAAGTTGCCAATGTCGCTGCGGCCGTCGGCGGTCACTTCCTCATTGGCGAGAATGGTTCCAAGACCTGGGCACCAGTTCACGGGTGCTTCAGTGAGATACACCAAACGTTGGGCGTCAACTACTTTGCGTTGCTCATTGCGGGAAAGGTCTGTCCATGAACGGCCGTCATCAACCGT
>JBIKNT010000105.1:0-5522 GCA_044358465.1 Ilumatobacteraceae bacterium | reverse complement strand
CACAGTTAGCCTCTCCATCATGATGGATCGCCTCGATGGCATAGAACGCGACTATGCAGAGCTTGAAGCAAGCCTTGGGGACCCCGACATTGTTGGCGACCAAAACAAATTGCGTGATGCTTCGCGCCTCTATAAGCAAATGACCCCCATCGTGCAGTGCATTCGCACCATTCGTGAAACGCAAGGCAATGCCGAAGCTGCTCGTGAGCTCATGGAACAAACCGTGGGTGACGAGCGCGACCTCTTCCGTGAGGAATTGGCCAGTGCTGAAGCTGAACTTTTGTCGCTTGAAGCTGAACTCAAGATGCTCTTGTTGCCGCGTGACGCAAACGACGGCAAAAATGTGATTGTAGAAATTCGCGGCGCCGAAGGTGGCGAAGAAGCAAACCTTTTCGCTGCAGACCTACTCGAGATGTATCGCGCTTATGCCGCGAACCAAGGCTGGAAGTGCGAAACGCTTTCTCTCGATTTCTCGCCATTGGGCGGCATCAACCAGGTAGTTATTCTCATGAGTGGCGACTTGGCGTGGACCTACATGAAATTTGAAGGTGGCCCACACCGCGTGCAACGTGTGCCGGTAACCGAAAGCCAAGGCCGTGTGCATACTTCGTCGGCAACGGTCACGGTGATGCCAGAAGCCGAAGAAGTCGATGTATTCATCGATGAAAAAGACTTAGATATCGACATTTATCGTTCATCAGGTGCAGGTGGTCAGCACGTCAACACCACCGACTCTGCCGTGCGTATTACGCACAGGCCAACGGGCGTGGTGGTTGCGATGCAAGACGAACGTAGTCAGTTGCAAAACAAAGCACGGGCAATGCAGGTGTTGCGCACACGCATTATGAAACTGCGCCAAGAAGAACACGATGCTGAAGCTTCTGCTCAACGCAAAGCGCAAACAGGTGGCGGTGGTCGCAGCGAAAAGATTCGTACGTACAACTACAAAGACAATCGTCTCACCGATCACCGCATTGGGCTTACTTTGTACAAGTTGCAAGACATATTGAGTGGCAACTTGCTTGAAGTGTCGCAAGCGCTCATTAGCGACGAACGTTCACGGCAGTTGGCCGGAGAGAAATAAGCCCAAGCCTGGGTGTGCCCCATGAGTAACGAACAGGCAAGTACGTGGCGCGAGTTGTGGAGTGAAACTACAGCGTTGTTGGGTGACGAAAAAGAAGCGCGTTGGCTATGTGAAGAAGCAAGTGGGCTCGAGGGCAGCGAATTTCTGGAATCGCTGAACGAAGCAGCAACAATGCGCATGGGTGTGTCTTTGCAAGCAATGGTGGGCCGCAGGTTGGCCGGCGAACCGGTGCAATATGTGCTGGGGCATTGGCCATTTCGCCATATCGATTTGCTCATCGACCAGCGTGTGCTGATTCCACGTCCTGAAACTGAGCAGGTGGTAGAAGTCGCATTGAGCTGTGCTCGTCAGTTGCGTAGCGATGAACGCATGTTGCGCATTGCCGATATTGGCACTGGTAGTGGAGCAATTGGGTTATCGATGGCAAATGAATTGCCGCACGACAACACTGAAGTGTGGCTCAGCGATGTTTCCACCGATGCACTCGATGTTGCGCGAGCAAATATTGCTGGTATTGGTCGCAATGCACGCAATGTGCGTGTAACTAAAGGTAGTTGGTGTGCGGGTCTTCCGCGTGAACTACATGGTTCCTTCCAAGTGATTGTGTCGAACCCTCCCTATATCGATGATGCTGACCCACTTGTTGAAGACTCAGTGCGTACGTGGGAGCCACACATTGCCCTTTTTTCTCCCAACCAGGGTCTTCGCGATGTATTGGGAATTGCCCAAGAGGCACGTGAGTTTCTTGCACCGAGCGGCTATCTCGTTTGCGAGATGGGTTTTACGCAAGGCGATGTGTTGCGTGCCGAGTTTGCTCAACTGGGGTATGCGCACGTGGAAGTGCGCAAAGACTTTGCGGGTCTCGACCGCATCATTATGGGGCAGTGGGCAACGAGCGCTGAATAAATGAGAGTTGATGCAACAGTAAATTCTCTGCCACAACTTCTTGAGGCGTCATGTGTGTAACACCCGACAGTGGTAAGACCTCATGATCTTTACCTGCAGCAAGAAGTGCGCTCGATAATTGCAATGTGTGTGCCGCAACCACATTGTCATCGGCAAGACCATGAATGAGAAGCAGTGGTCGTTGAAGCAAATGGGCGTCGTTCATGAGCGATGTGCTCTCATACGGGTGTGCATCGAACGCTGGGTTCCCTAAATAACGTTCGGTGTAGTGCGTGTCGTACAAGCGCCAGTCGGTGACGGGAGCGCCCGCAACTGCGCAATGAAAAATGTCGGGTCGGCGAAGCACAGCAAGTGCAGCAAGGTAGCCACCAAAGCTCCAGCCACGAATTGCCACACGTGTTACGTCGGCACGAGGTTCCAATTGCGCAAGCGCCTGTGCAACTTCCACTTGGTCAACAAGCACTGGCTCGGCAAGGTCGTGCAACACGCTGCGCTCATAGGCGCTTCCTTTGCCCGGAGTTCCACATCCATCGGCAATGACCACTACGAAGCCTTGGTCGGCAAACCACTGCGAGGTGGCATAGGCGAGGAGTGAGCCCACCACACGCTGTGCATGTGGCCCGCCGTAGGGGTCGAACAGCACGGGAAGCTTGTGCGTGCCGTGATCACGGGGAGTCACAATGGCAACGGGAATCTTGCTGCTGCCAACGGCGTGAAAGGCAACGTTGGGTGCAACGAGCATTTCTTCCGCATGTGAATGAATGCTGTGACCGGTGCTCGTGGAGAACTCGGCACGTGGAGCAGTCATGTGCGACACCCGCAACAGAAATGCATTGTCGGTGGCAATGCCAGACACGGAATGTGGTGTGGGGTGCGAGCTACTGAGACAGGTGAGGCTGTTGGTAGCAACATCGCAGCGCCAGACGTCGATAGTCCATGGAGAATCGATGTGGTTTGCCTGAAAGACAATGGTTTCCCCTACATGCAACACAGCACGCACTTGCAGATGCGTTGGAGTAACAAGAACACCGTCTACCTGAAGGCGTCGCGCACCTTCACGGTCAACTGTTGTGATGAGTTTCCCGGTTGTACTCAGCGCAGGAACGCCGCTCACGAGTTCTACCCATGCATCGTCGGTGTCGGTGAAAATTTCAACGGTATTTCCATTTGTTGCATTAACAGAAAAAACAGCAATCGATTTCTGGCCGCGCGTTTGGAGTTGGGCAATGAGCCCAGCAGCACTCCATGAAACAGAGTTGAGATACTCAAAAGTGTGGGGCAGTGTCACTTCAATTGCATTAGCCGTTTCACGATGAACAATATGCAGCGATACCTTGGCATTTGCCGTGCCGGCAGCAGGGTAGCGGTGTTCAGCAACTGGCTTTTCCGGGTGTGCTGGGTCGGCAATAAACCACGTATCTATTGGCGATTCATCAACACGGCAAACAGCCAGGTGCTCACCATTTGGCGACCACCAGTAGCCACGCTGACGACTCATTTCTTCTGCGGCAATGAAGTCGGCCATGCCCCATGAAATATGAGGAGCAGGGTCGGACGCTAAAACTTTTTCGTGAGTGTTGTCTGTGCCCTGTGAAATGTCGGCCACACATAATGCGCCATTGCGAATATATGCAACGTGGGTGCCTGGTGCATTGAGGCGCGCATCGAAAACGCCCGGTTCAATGTTGAGCGCACTGCTCTGACCATTCAACAAATCAACAAGAAAAAGTTGGCCGTTAATAATGGTGACCGCATGTTCAACGGCTGCATCACACGAATATGAAACAACACCGCTGGCACTTTCGCGTGCACGTTCACGACGCCGTAGTTCCTCAGCAGTGATATTGCCGGTGTTGTCGAGTACCGCTTGCGGGTTGAAGACACATTTTTCTTCACCAGTTTGAGTATTGAGCACCCACAGCATGTTGACGGTATTGCTGCCCGATGCTGTGCGGGCAAAGACCAAGCGTTGTGAGCAAGGTGACAAAGTGAAACTGCGTGGTTCACCCAGCGAGAGGCGTTGAGTGCGAGCGTATTGCCGAGGAAAAGTATCGTTCTGGGTCACAAGTGTGCTTTTCGCTCCTATTTGATGTGTACAACACCAGCAGCATCGAGCTCTACTGCGCGTCCGACAAATTCTTCGGCGCACATGGCGCTACCAAGTGTGGCGTCGGTGCTTTCGCCCCATGCGCGGCGACCGTCGGCAAGTAAGCACGCGGCGTGCACCATTGCGGGCTTGCCGTCGCGGTCGTGCATCACCGAATATGCCTCGAGTGTTGCTGGCCCCACTGCTTCGGCAGCCTTGGCAACTGAACGCCTTGGCATGGCATCAATTTGATCTTGTGGATACGCGTGTTTGAAAGCTTCCTTGGGCGGCTGCGTGCCGTACACACCAAAGGCATGTTTGGTGGTGTAGCCACCATTGGCCCACACCAAGCCAAGTTCATTTGGCGCATTGCGTAGGTCGTTCATCACCGTGGCAATTGCATGCATGACATAGTTGTTCCAAGGGCCACCGGCAAAAGGCAAGCCACCTGTGCGGGTGAGTTGGGCATTGATATCGAGACCAAGTGACTGCGCGCCAAGTTGTACAGCTGCAGGGAAACACGAGTAAAGGTCGACAATGCCAATGTCGTCAATGCCAACACCTGCATTTTGCAACGCAAGTTTTCCACCCAACTCAATTGCCGGAGTTTCAGCAAAGGTCCAGCGCTCAGAGATGAACTGGTGCTCATGGCAGTCGGTGCCCGAATGAATAAAGATCCAACGGTCGCGAGGAATGCCAAGTGCTTCAGCTTTTTCCACCGAACACATAATGAGTGCAGCACCCATGTCGACGTCGTTGTTTGAGTTCATGAACTTCGGATATGGAAAACCAATCATGCGGTTGCTTGGGCTTGCAGTACGAATATCTTCGGCACTCACTGCATTTTGCGACCAGGCATTGGGGTTCTTCGCCGCAACATTGCTAAAGCGTGACCACAACTCAGAAATGTGTTTTTGATGATCTTGAACACTGCGTCCGGCACGTGCACGAATTGCAGTTTCAAACATGGGGTACACCTGTACCGGCATCACAATTTTGCGCTGAATTTCGTATTCACTCACCATCACGAGGTCTTCACCTACTGCAGTTGGTGCGGGTGCGTCGGCACCAGATTTACGCCATGTGAGTTGGGTACCGGCTTTTTTCGCACGAGCCTTGGTGCGTGTTGATTCGCCACCAGTAAGAACAATGATGTCGGCTTGGCCATTTTGAATTTCTTGGGCAGCAGCATTGACCAACGACTGTGGGGTATTGCCGCCCATTGCGCTGAGTGCGTATTCACGCGAGCTCACGCCGAGGTCTTGCGCAATAAGCCATGCAGGGTTGCCGTATTTCCAGCTGAGGAGCCCCACCACGCGTAGTGCGTCGAGAGCGGGAAGAGAAGTTAAGCCAGCATCTGCTGTGGCCAGACGAATTGCTTCCACCATGAGTGCGACGGGGTCGGCAGCAGTATCGAATGAAGCGGTTCGTGGGTCATTTGGACGT
>JBIKNT010000104.1:0-5547 GCA_044358465.1 Ilumatobacteraceae bacterium | reverse complement strand
AGGGTCCTCTACTGGCAAGTGAACAATGGCTGCGTCGATGGTGCCATTGGCGAGGCGAGGCAAGAGCGACGATGTGCTGCCCTCGTGCACAATGGTGCGAATGCCAGGATGTGAGTGCGAGAGCGAGGTGAGCAGGCGCGGCATGAACCAGCGAGCGGTGGTGCCAAGCACCCCAAGGCGCGTTTCGCCCCTGATCTCTTCGTCGCGGGCTTTGATGTCGGAGGTGATGTCGTCCATTTCGTGAACGATGCGCCGGGCGCGTTCAGCCACGGCGAGACCTTCATCGGTGAGTTGGCCGCTATGGCGGTCGATGAGGATGGTACCTAAGTCCTTTTCCAGCCGGGAAATATGGGCAGAAACGTTGGATTGCACGGTGCCGAGCGACTTTGCTGCGGCGGAAAAGGATCCGTGGTCAGCAATGGCAAGGAGGCTGGTGAGCTGGCGAAGTTCCATCACAAAAAAAGATACCAAGTATCTTGCCGTTCACCTTGAGTAATACCCAGAAATGAGGCAAGATATATCCAACAAGCGAATCGGACTTCCCCCAAGGCCGATTCGTAGAGAACCCAGCGATGGTCCCCCACCATCGGGTTCATCGGTTGAGAGGCCTCACGTCCCCCACGTGAGGCCTCTCCCATATACCGGGAGAGGTTCTACTTCTTGGCGAGGTTCTGTCGCACGATGTTGAGTGCGGAACCTGCTTTAAACCATTCCACTTGCTCGGGGCTAAAGGTGTGCTTTGCCTCGAAGTCAACGGCGGAACCATCGGCCTTTGTGATGCGACATGTGATGGGCTTGTCGGGAACTGGTGGAAGACCCATCACGCTGATGCGATCGTCTTCGCCGATGAGGTCGTACGTTGCAGGGTCAGAGAACGTGAGTGGAACAAGACCTTGCTTCTTCAAGTTTGTTTCGTGAATGCGAGCAAACGAGCGAGCGAAAATAACAACACCACCGCGGAAGCGTGGTTCCATTGCAGCATGTTCGCGTGATGAACCTTCACCGTAGTTTTGGTCGCCAATTGCACACCATGAAATACCAGCTTGCGAATAACGCTTTGCAATTTCTGGATACAGACGTGTGCCGCCATCGGTGATGTCTTTGCCTTCACCAGTTGCGCCAGTGAATGCGTTGATAGCACCAATGAACAAGTTGCCAGAGATGTTCTCTAAGTGACCACGATAGGTGAGCCATTTTCCTGCTGCAGAAATGTGGTCGGTAGTGCACTTGCCTTTTGCTTTCATGAGCACAGGAAGATCGATGTAGTCAGAACCATCCCACGCAGTGAATGGTTCGAGCAACTGCAAACGATCGGAAGTTGGGCTCACTGCAACAGTGATTTTGCTGCCGTCTGCTGGTGGTTGTGTGAAGGTGTCAACACCTGGGTCATAACCATTTGCAGGAAGCACTTCGCCAACAGGAGCAGAGAGCAATACTTCTGTGCCGTCTGGTGCAGTAATGGTATCAACTGTTGGGTCGAAGTCGAGGCGACCCGCTAATGCGATAGCAATAACGGTGTCGGGGCTTGTTACGAATGACAACGTGTTTGCTGAACCATCGTTGCGCTTCGGGAAGTTGCGGTTGAATGAGTTCACAATGCTGTTGGGTTTTGCCGTCACATCGGCGTGACGCTCCCACTGACCAATGCAAGGGCCACATGCGTTCGCAAGAACAGTTGCGCCAATTGCTTCAAGGTCGGCCATGAGGCCATCTCGTTCAATGGTGGCGCGAATTTGTTCTGATCCCGGAGAAATGAGCAACTCTGTTTTTGCGCGCAGGCCGCGTGCAGCTGCTTGGCGTGCAACTGAAGCTGCACGTGTGATGTCTTCGTATGAAGAGTTGGTGCAGCTACCAATGAGTGCCGCAGAAACTTCAAGTGGCCAACTGTTTTCACGAGCGGCGTCACCTACGCCGGCGCCCACTTTGTGCGCGCGGTCTGGAGAGTGAGGGCCGTTAATAAGTGGCTTCAATGAGTTGAGATCAATTTCAATGACCTGGTCGTATTGGGCACCATCGTCGGGGCGCAATTCGCTGGCAACTTTGTCGGCTGCAGCAGCAATGTCGGCGCGGCCTGTTGCTTGCAAATATTTCGCCATGTGCTGGTCGTAAGAAAACACTGAACACGTTGCGCCAATTTCGGCACCCATGTTGCAAATAGTTGCTTTGCCGGTTGCCGAAATGGAGTCGGCTCCGTCACCGAAGTATTCAACAATTGCGCCGGTGCCACCTTCGACGGTCAGCACGCGTGCAACTTCCAAAATGACGTCTTTCGGACTCGACCAGCCGGAAAGTGTTCCGGTGAGTTTGATGCCAATGACTTTTGGCCAACGCACGTTGAAGGGGAAGCCGGTCATCACGTCAACTGCGTCGGCGCCACCAACACCAATGGCCACCATGCCAAGACCACCAGCGTTTGGTGTGTGGCTGTCGGTGCCAATCATCATTCCGCCAGGGAACGCATAGTGCTCAAGAACAACTTGGTGAATAATGCCGCTGCCTGGTCCCCAGAAACCAATGCCGAACTTTGCAGAAACGGAACGCAAGAAGTCGTAGACCTCTTTGTTGGTATCGATGGCAACGCCCATGTCGATACGTGCGCCGGTTTTGGCCATGATGAGGTGATCGCAGTGCACAGTTGAGGGCACCAATGTCTCGGGAAGACCAGCGGTCATGAACTGCAAGAGAGCCATCTGGGCTGTTGCGTCTTGCATGGCCACGCGGTCGGGGCGGAAGTCGGCATAGCTGCGGCCGCGTTCCATTTCCTGATTTGCTGGGTCGGCAAGGTGGTTAATGAGAATTTTCTCGGTGAGCGACAAGGGGCGACCGAGGCGTTTGCGACCAAGGGCGGCGCGCTCCACAAGGGTGCCATAGACGGCATTCACGAGTGAGATGGGGGTTCCTGCTGACACGGCCATTGGGGGCTCTTTTCTCTCGAGCAAGCCGGGTTGCCCACGGAACTTGCAAATGTGTGCTGTGTAGACAACTCTAATACAAGTGAGGACCATTCGCTATCAGCAGATTGCCGAGAACCTGCGCGAGCGTCTCGTCGCGGGCAATTTCGTCGCTGGTCGGATGTTGCCGAGCGAGTCGGAGTTATCAGCCGAGTTCTCGGCGAGCCGAGTAACGGTGCGTCGTGCACTCGAAGTGCTGCGCGATGAAGGCCTCGTGAGCGCCCGACAAGGTTTCGGATGGTTTGTTCCTGGCGACACCGTGCGTCAGCCACTAGGCAAATTAGCAACCATCGAAGAACAGATGCGGGCAAGTGGAGTGACTTCGCAGCGACGCATTGTGGAATTTAGTTTTGAATCGGCGCCGAAGAAAATTGCAGAAGTTTTGGGAACTACGCAGGTGTTACGCGTGCTGCGTGTGAACCTTGCCGACGGTGAACCCTTTGCCATTGTGACGGTGTGGTGTTCTGCAGAAGTAGGCCAGCACTTATCGCGTCGCGATGTTGAGCAGTCGCCGTTTTACGAACTACTCGACGTTCCATTGAGTGGAGCAACGCAAACCATTGGCGCCGATGCTGCGACTCCCGACGATGCAACGATGTTGCACATACCAGTTGGTTCACCGGTCTTGCGTTGTGAGCGGGTCACGTCCGATACAACTGGTCGCCCAGTATTGGTATCGCATCACGTGTTTCCCGCTCACCGCACAGAGTTTGTTGTTGACTTACCGTTTACCGAGCCTTCTATTGCGCCCAGTGGTTTACGGCTCGTTGACTAACTGCGAATTACCACTTATCCCAGTGCAAAATGCCATCGAGTGGCAAACGCTTGGCAACTTTGAAGTCGGTTCCAATGGTGTAGGCAATAGGGAAGAGACCCGCTTGGGTCACTTTGTCAAATGGAATGCCGAGCACTTCAGCTGCGCGCTTTTCGCCTTCGCCAATGAGGTGAATGGTGGTCCAAGCAGAACCAATGCCGCGCTCACGAGCAGCAAGCATGAATGACCACACTGCAGGAAGGAGTGAACCCCAAGCCGATGCGCCTTGCATCACCGATGCGTTGTCGAGACGACCGGTAATGCATGGAACGAGCATGAGCGGAACACGGTGAAAGTTCTCGGTGAGATACGTTGCCGACTCGGTGATTTTTTCTTTTTGTGCAGA
Organism: Ilumatobacteraceae bacterium; assembly: GCA_044358465.1. Lineage (GTDB taxonomy): Bacteria > Actinomycetota > Acidimicrobiia > Acidimicrobiales > Ilumatobacteraceae > F1-20-MAGs119. The sequence continues at coordinate 1,436 of JBIKNT010000104.1, read as the reverse complement.
GCGTGGGTCATCATCTGCATAGCCAGCACTCGTTGGATTTTTTGCGTAAATAGAAAAGTTCTCTTTGTAAATATCGGCAAGCGCTTTTTTCTTGGCGGCATCTTCCACAACAATCCACTGCCAGCCTTGGCTGTTTGAGCCAGTTGGGGCTTGAAGGGCAATTTGCAGGCACTCTTCCACGACGGATCGGGCAACAGGCTTGTCGAAATCTAAGCGCTTGCGCACGCTGCGGGTGGTGGTGAGTACTTCGTCGGCGGTGAGGTTCAATTTCATCTCTTCAGTGTGTCATGTGAGGCATGGGAGTGCGAGACTGAAACGATGAGCAGCGAAAAGAGAGTCACTATTTCTGTTAATGGCGGCATTGCAGATGTGCGCATGAACCGCCCCGATAAGCGAAATGCGCTCGATGGCGCGATGTTCGCGGGTCTTGCTGAAGCCGGAGACGAATTGAAAGCACGCAAAGACGTGCGCGTGGTGGTGTTGTCGGGTGAAGGTTCGTCGTTTTGTGCGGGCCTCGATTTCGGTTCGTTTCAGCAAATGGCAGGTGGGGCAAGTGACGCTCCTCGTGAACCACGTGCATCAGATATGCAAGAGGGTCGCATCACGCACCTGGGCCAGCAAGCTGCTTGGGCATGGCAAGAGATTCCTGTTCCCGTCATTGCCGCGGTGCACGGGCACGCACTGGGTGGCGGAATTCAAATAGCACTGGGCGCCGACATCCGTATTGTGCACCCCGACACACAAATGGCGGTGCGCGAAGTGCATTGGGGTTTGGTGCCCGACATGACCGGAACATTGGTGCTCAGCCGTTTGGCGCGCCCCGATGTGGTCAAAGAGCTTGTTTTCACTGCTCGTGTCTTTTCAGGAAAAGAAGCATTCGAGCTTGGTTTGGCAACACGCCTCTCAGACACCCCATTTGACGATGCCATGGCAATGGCCAAGGAAATTGCCAATCGCAGCCCCGATGCCATCCGCGGCTCAAAAGAGTTGCTCAATCGCCTGTTTGCCGCTGGTGCAGCCGAACAATTTGCCGAGGAGCGCCGGGTCATAGGCGCACTCATCGGCAAGGCCAACCAAGTGGAAGCTGTCACAGCGAACTTCGAAAAGCGGAGCACGGCTTTTATAGATCCCGTTTAAGGCGATAGCCTGCACCTGCTGGGCCAGCGTCGTCCCAGAGGAAACCTTCAGATCTGCATAGTTCTGATGACAACCCAAAGTTCTCGGAGCGAATTGTCGCGAAAAGCGTGACACACGGCGCCGAGAACCCTTACACCTTTTTGGAGCGTGTCTGTGTCGACGCACAACTCACATTTTTATCCTGCTGCACGTGGTCTGTACGACCCTCGTTTTGAGCACGATGCCTGCGGCGTATCTTTCGTTGCGCAGATGAAGGGCATTGCGAGCCACAACATTGTGCGACTTGGTATTGGGGCCTT
>JBIKNT010000103.1:0-5575 GCA_044358465.1 Ilumatobacteraceae bacterium | reverse complement strand
GGCAAATTGGTTAAAGAGATATCGCGAATCGTGAGGTCCGGGGCCCGCTTCGGGGTGGTACTGAACACTGAAAGCCCTAGCACCACGCACCTGCATTCCCTCATTTGTTTCATCGTTGAGGTTGATGTGTGTGACATCGATGAGTTGGGCTAGAGATTTCTCATCGACACAGAAGTTGTGGTTCTGACTGGTGATTTCAACCGTTCCTGTTTCCAGTCGTTTGACGGGGTGATTGCCACCATGATGACCAAAAGGCAACTTGTAGGTTTTTGCACCTAGGGCCCGAGCCAGCAACTGATGACCAAGGCAGATACCAAAAATGGGTACGCCTTTTTCTAATAGATCTTTAATGGACTGCACGGCAGTACCCACCATCTCGGGGTCGCCAGGACCATTAGACAAAAAGACGCCATCGGGCTTCATCTGCAGCACTTCATCGGCACTGGTATGCGCAGACACCACTCGCACAGTGGCAATTTCTGCAAGACAATTCACAATGGTTGATTTGATTCCAAAGTCGTAAGCCACCACTTTGTATTTTCCATTACCTACTTCGTAGGGCGACTGTGTGGTGACTTGAGAAACGAGCTCTACCCCGGCGGTACCTTTTTCCTTTTGTGCAGCTTGCAAAAGAACCTTTGGATCGGCAGTTCCAAAAGAACCACTCATCGCACCTGCATCACGCAAAATGCGGGTGAGGCGTCGTGTGTCGATTCCGCCGATAGCCGGAATACCCCAACGCTGCAGCGAAGACAACAAAGAGTCTTGCGCGCGCCAGTTGCTATGACGACGAGCCATTTGACGCATCACCACTCCACGAGCGAAGGGGCGCACCGATTCATTATCTAAATCGACTGTTCCGTAGTTCCCAATGTGAGGCTGTGTAAAGGTAATGATCTGGCCGGCATAAGAAGGATCGGTAATGATTTCTTGATACCCAGTAATTGCAGTGTTGAACACCACTTCGCCAGCGGAGACACCCGATTCAGGCAATGCACCAAATACTTCGCCTTCAAAAACTTCGCCGTTAGCAAGCACAAGGTGCCCATCTGTAAACCCGTTCGGCGCGCTCATTTTGTTATTACTCCTGCTTCTACTATGACTTGTCCATCTCGTACGACGCACTGCACTTGACCTTGCAGTGGGAGACCGAGATAAGGGGTGTTTTGACTTTTACTCACAAGCTGCTCGAGAGATTGCTCCCATTGCGCCGCTGGGTTGAATACAACGAGGTTTGCGATGTTGCCAGCTGCGACTGCGTTTCCTTGGCGAGTAGTGAGGCCAGCAATGCGAGCCGGTGCCCAAGACATCAATTCAATAACTCGCTGCACTGAGCAGCCCGAATACTTCAAAGCCACACCAAGCGCACTTTGTAGACCCAACATTCCCGGTGGAGCAGCAAGTAGATCTTGATCTTTGAGATGAGCCGCATGAGGAGCGTGATCGGTGGCAATGGCGTCGATTGTGCCGTCTTGCATACCTATCCGCAGTGCTTCAACGTCTTCCATGGTGCGCAGCGGTGGGTTGACTTTGAACACAGTGTTGAACCCTGACAACTTTTCATCGGTGAGAGAGAAGTGATGCGGAGTCACTTCAGCCGTCACTGGCAAGCCTTCGCTCTTCGCTTGCCGCACGAGCTCAACACTGCGCGCGGTGGAAAGATGCAGGAAGTGCATTTTTGCTCCGGTTTCCCGCACTAATTCAAGATCACGTTGCAGCATGAGGACTTCAGCAATTGAAGGCCAACCTGGCAGACCGAGGTGAGATGAGCAACAACCTTCATGCATTACAGCACCTTCGGTGAGTCGCGAGACCTCACAGTGCTGCATCAGAGTGATGTTGAGTTCTTTGGCGTATTCCATAGCGCGACGCATGATGACAGGGTCTTGCACCCCGTTGCCATCGTCGGTGTACAAAGTCACTCCATTTTGAGCCAAAGAATGAAATGGGCTGAGTTGCAACCCAGCGCGATTCACAGTGATACAAGCAGAGGGCACGACATCGACTAAACCGGCGCGCTCCCCTTGCATACGAACAAACTCGACTACTGCAACCGAATCTTGAGCCGGCTCGGTGTTTGGCATGGCCACAACAGCCCCGTAGCCGCCTAGTGCTGCTGCACGAGACCCCGTCTCGATGGTTTCAGATTCTTCACGACCAGGCTCACGCAAGTGGGTATGCAGGTCGACAAATGCAGAGGCAACAACACAGGAAGTGGCATCGATACGTCGTGGACCACCTTCATTCTCTGCTGCATATTTCGCAGAGATATTAGGGCCGACCTCTTGCACAACACCTTGATCAATCATTACGTCGGCAAGCACTTCGCCCGAAGCATTGACCACTGTTCCACCAGTAATGAGAATCGATTTGTTACTAGACATTTTTCTCTTCTTTCGTCATTTCACTCGTGGCTGCTGAACCAAGTAGTGAAAGCAATACAGCCATGCGAACAGATACTCCGTTGGTGACCTGCTGTGTGATGAGCGACCCAGGAACCATCGCTGGGTCGACACCGATTTCCACCCCGTGGTTCATCGGACCGGGGTGCATCAACTTGAAACTGTGAGGAAGTTTCGCCAACCTCTGAGGCGTGAGACCAAAATGCAGTGCGTACTCGCCCACTGAAGAAATGAACGCAGCATTCATACGTTCGTGCTGCATCCGCAAGAGGTACACAACGTCAACCTCACCGAGAACTTCATCGAGATCATGCGAGGTGGACACCGGCCATTCGTGGCGCGTTTCGGCCGTATCGCTATAAATAAGTGAAGGCGGCAAGAGCGACGCTGGAGCAACGAGTGTGACTTTGGCGCCGAGCAGAACAAATGCTCGTACCGTGCTGCGCGCAACGCGGCTATGGCGAATGTCGCCCACCATCGCTATGCGCACTCCTGCAAGAGAGTTACCCATTTCCAGTGCGCGAGTGAGCGTAAATGCATCGAGCAAGGCTTGCGTGGGATGTTGATGTGCCCCATCGCCAGCGTTCACAATGTGAGCATCTGTCCACTGCGTCATGGCTAGAGGCAAACCTGCAGTTTTATGACGTACTACGAATGCGTCGACACCCATTGCCGACAGAGTTTCTACTGTGTCGCGCAAACTCTCGCCCTTGTTCACGCTCGACGATGCTGCACTAAAGGTCATGGTGTCAGCCGACAAACGCTTTGCAGCTGTTTCAAAAGACAATCGGGTGCGCGTACTGTCTTCAAAGAAGAGACTTGCCACTGTTTTGTTGCGCAGAGCCGGAACTTTGGGCTGAGCACGCTTTTGGATTTCGCTCATTTCGTCGGCAAGCGACAGCAGTTGCTGCAGTTCGCCGAGCGAGAGGTCGTCCATCGACAAGAGATGCTTCATGCGTGTGCTCCTGGGAAAACTTCCACACCCGACAGCTGCACAAGCACTTCATCAGAAACATGAGTCGGGAGGTTTTTTCCCACAAAATCGGGGCGTATGGGCAACTCACGATGCCCACGGTCGACCATAACCGCAAGACGAACCGCTCGTGGTCGACCAAATTCGATGAGAGCATCGAGCGCTGCTCGTACTGTGCGACCCGTAAACAACACGTCGTCGACCAGCACTACTAAGACACCATCGAGACTGCACGGAACATGCGATGTGGCAACTTCCAAAGTGGGGCGCAACCCAATGTCATCGCGGTACATACTGACGTCGATGGATCCGAGCACAACGGGTGAATCGGGCTGTATTTCAACAATGTTGGAGTGGATTGCTTCGGCTAGCCACACGCCTCCGTGCTGGAGACCCATAATGGCTACTTTTTCTGAAGAACTGGGAGAACCGGCAACTGAGGCAACGTGTTCAATAATTTCATGAGCGATGCGGCGTATCGCGCGCTGCACATCACTACTGGTCAGCACAGTGGCTGCCTTCTCTGTATTCGTCATATTGCCTTCCGTTCGAGCCTCTCAGGACCCGTTTGACGGTGAATTTCTTTTAGGTTAGCAGTTATTTGCTATTCGGGCGAACGGAATCGAGCAATGCCGACAGAATTCCATTCACAAAGCGTCCGGAGTCTTCTGTGGAAAAGCGTTTGGCAAGCTCAATGGCCTCGTTCATCACCACCGCGGTGGGCACATCGGGGAACTCCCGCAGCTCGTGCAGGGCCAAGCGCAATACTGCGCGGTCGATCATGGGCATCCGCTCAAGGCGCCAGCCTTTGGCCCGCGACGAGATCATTTCGTCATAGGTAACTTGCGCTTCTTCGACTCCGAGAGCAAGCGCAATTGCAGCACTGTGAGGCACCACTACTTGCTCTCGCACCACCTCGGGCACCGAAAGTGAGCGTGACTCAGCCTCATAGAGCAAGATGAGTGCCTGTTCACGGGCATCTGAAGCATGACCGGGTGCGAAGTTCCCTTTCGGGGATGCGTTTTTCATTTAAACGCGCGTGATGTATTCGCCGCTGCGGGTGTCGACTTTGACCTTGTCACCAGGGTTAATGAAAAGAGGCACTTGAATTGTTTTACCGGTTTGCAGAGTTGCTGGCTTGCGAGCGCCCGACACGCGGTCGCCTTGCACGCCTGGGTCGGTTTCTGCGATGAGCAGTTCTAGCGAAGCAGGCATTTCTACACCAACAATTTCTGTTCCGTGGAAAGCAATGATGACCACTGCCGACTCGATGAGATAGTCAACTGCATCGCCGAGAGAAACCGAGCCCACATTTGTTTGGTCATAGGAATCGGTGTCCATAAACACGAATTCTTCACCGTCTTTGTACAGGAACTGCATGTCGCGCTTATCGATAATGGCCTGTTCAACCTTGATACCTGCATTGAATGTTTTTTCGAGCAAGTTGCCGTTGCGCACGTTGCGCAACTTGGTACGCACGAATGCGCCACCTTTTCCTGGCTTCACGTGCTGGAACTCCACAACAGTGAAAAGACCGTTGTCGAGTTCAAGGGTGATGCCGTTTTTGAAATCGTTCGTGCTAATTGCAGGCATAAGTTTCCTATACGTTCAGTGTTGAATACGGTGTTTTTGGACTACGAGATATGTTGATGTGGCCTGCCGCGGAAACTATGAAAAGATCTTCCACGCGCACACCTCCAAGCCCCATACGATACGCCCCAGGCTCTACAGTCACCACGTCATTCTCGCAAAGAACGTCTAAAGATCGTGGGTTGATCCACGGCGCTTCATGAATGAGCAGCCCCACCCCATGACCAACACCGTGATTTAGTTCATTTTCTAGCCCAGCTTGCGCCAGTACTTCACGACAACGGGCGTCGATACTTGCAGCCAATACGCCCGGGGCAACAAGTTTCCCCCCTTCCTCGCATGCCAACTTCACGGCATTAAAACGCGCCAAAAGATCTTTCCCGCGGGAAGTGGACCCATCGGTACACACAAACGAACGAGTCATGTCGGAGTGATATCCATCGACAAGTGCGCCAAAATCAATAACCACCACTTCGTCGTGATTGAGCACTTTTCGACTAGGACGATGATGCGGAAGCGCAGAGTTCTCACCAAAGGCAACAATGCTCGGAAAGCTCACGTCTTGTGCCCCCATTTCCCGCATTGCATGATCGAGATGCAGACAAAACTG
>JBIKNT010000102.1:0-5650 GCA_044358465.1 Ilumatobacteraceae bacterium | reverse complement strand
CGGTTCAAAAAGATGCATGCCCCATTAACTACTCGCGTTGCACTATTCGATGAGTCTTTAAAAATTCCGTGCTCACTGGCCTGTGCATGAAATTGAAAGTGCTCGGGCGACAACAGTGCTGCGTGAGCAGCTAGGTCCATTGCTTCATCAATGCCATCAAGCTCGGCGCCTAGCGAACAGCATCCGTGCTGCTTCTCGGTATCTACAGTTGCCTCAATGCCTTTGCATCCGCGACCCCAAATACAGGTCCAATTCGATTGCAGAAAGTCGGTCTCGAATCGCCATGTGGTATCGCCATCGTTGACGTCTTCATATTGGGTCACCCCACCACACTAAGGTGCTGAGATGATTGTTGTTGCAGCACACCTCGATTACGCCACTTCCGAAATTCGAAATGCGGTAGTAGCTCAGTCGGCTCCTATTCAGATGGCTACTCGCACCGATGAAGCTGGTTGCCATGCCTATTGCTTCGCTGCCGACCCCAGCATCGACACACGCATTCAGGTCTATGAATTGTGGGAAGACCAAGAGTCTTTAGCCGCTCATTTCCTGCATGCCAATTACGAGGCAATGAAGGCATTGCTGGTATCGAACAAGCCGTCTAACGCTTGGAACCGCATGTACCTGGTGGCGAAAGATGAGCCGGTCTACGGGCCTAACGGCGAAATTCGCAGTACTTTCTTCGTCGACTAGTAGTTCAAGGCCCAATTTACCCATTGTTCACTTTGGTGCTCTGACAGCAAGGGCGCATTTGCCTATTATCAATGGCTTATGTACGAATCACTTTTGCAGTCATCCTTCCTCGTCCGACTTCTGGTCTCGGTCATTCCGGCCCTTTTAGTGGTGATTCCTCTCGCGTACATTGCGCAGAAGCAGGAAGTGGTCAACAGAGACGACGACAACGTCATGACCACTGCAATGCGATTTGTGGGAGCTGCCTTTATTTTTATTGGGTCCTTTGCCAACGTCACCGCATGGCAAGGTGCAAGCTCTGCAAACTCAAGCTTGAAAAACGAACTCGCTTCGTTGTCTGCACTGTCTGAAACCATTTTGGACTACAAGCAAAACGACACCTTAAAAGACGCTCTATCGAAGATCACTACCTATGTGCAAACCATTAGCGACACCGAGTTGTCAACAACTGGAATCAAAGGCTCCACGGTAGACAACTCAACTTTGCAGCGTAAACAACGCGTAAAGAACACAGCGTTAGTCGCTCCTGTTGAAAACAAACGAGACTCTGCAGAGCAACAAGCTCTCGATATTCGCAGCGCAATTATTTCCATTGAAGAAGCAGATGTTGTCAACGACCGTGACCTCAACCGCATGTTGAAGCAGGTAGATGATTTTCAATCAGCTCGTCGTACTCGTATATCGGGTACCTGGCCCCTCGTTCCGCAAGTGGTTATTAGTACGTTCCTCGTCATTACCCTCGCAGCTCTCGTACTCATCGGGCGTTACCCAACTGGCCCTCGCCGTAGCCTGAAGTGGATGCAGGTCCTTGCTTCGGTAGCAGTGGTCTCGTCGGTTTGGTTCTCGGTGCTCTCCACGCAAGACGTGAGCGTAAAAAGCGAACGGTTCAACGTTCCTATCGAGTCATTTCTCAGCCGATACAAATAGCGGTCAGGGCGTTACTTTTACATACCCCATGGGGTATGCTCTTTAGATAGTGCGTGGGGTATTTCCCGATGCTGAATGAAGAGGCAAAGTGACATGAAGACCGAAACATCGAAGTGGCCCCTTGAACGAGTTCTCTTTGCAATGGCAGGAACCATGGGCCTGATAAGCGCATTACTAGTGGCAGTGGTGAGTCCTTGGTTTCTCATACTCACCGCACTCGTGGGTGTGAACCAATGGCTGTATGTCATGTTCGGCGCGTGCCCAGCCTCACTTGTTCTCAAGCGTTTCGGTGTTGCTGCCCAATGTGGTTGGTGAACTGAGCTTTTCTCTACTGAGAGAAGTCGATTTCATTCAGACTGCTTGCTGGGTAATTGCATCTAGTGCAGTACTGAGTTGGCTTTGAGTAATTGACGTAACGCCAACTGTTTCTCATAATGCAACCTCGGCGGTTGACTTCGGCAGAGCTGTTGCAATTAAGGTAGGATCAAGTGTCAAAAATTAGTATTTAAATTAGTCTGGTCGACGGAATCTAGGGTCCGCAATGAATCAAAATGTAAACACTCACGCTTCGCAAAGAGTGCGCGCTTTAGCGCCACTGCGAGATTTCTTGCGTACAGAATCTGCAGGTGCAGTTTTGCTCGCCTCCGGAGCACTCCTTGCGCTTATATGGGCAAACTCTCCTTGGTCTGGTGCCTACGAAAGTTTGTGGAACAGCCGCATTGCACTCACCGTTGCGGGTCACTCAATTGACCTAGATCTCCGGCATTGGGTGAACGACGGGCTCATGACAATTTTCTTCTTTGTCGTGGGTTTGGAAATTAAACGCGAAGCCACCGATGGCCATCTCTCGGAACGTCGTGCAGCGTTGCTTCCTGTTGTTTCCGCCTTTGGAGGAATGCTCGTTCCCGCACTCATCTATCTAGCAATCGCCGGGTCAAGTGCGCCACGCGGTTGGGCTATTCCTGTCGCTACCGATATTGCATTGGCTGTGGGCGCAATTTCAGTAATGGGTAAGAGAGTTCCTACTTCGCTGCGTGCTTTTTTGCTTGGTCTTGCCATTGTCGACGACATCGGAGCAATCATCATTATCGCCGCCGTTTATTCAACGGGCGTTTCTTTCGGGTGGTTATTAGTTTCAATTATTGGTGTGAGCGCTTCTGTGGTTGCTCGTCGGTTAGGTGTGCAATCAGTCCTGCTGTACATAGCGGTAGGGGTGTCTATTTGGATGGGGCTTTACCAAGGTGGCGTACACCCCACGCTTGCTGGCGTGATGATGGGCTTGTTGACGCCCGCCGTTGCGCTGAAGCAAACAGATTTTGTTGATATTGAAGAGTTTCCAGAATCTTTAACAAGTGTGGACCCCAGCTCTCTGGGCAACAAAGCGAGAGATTCTGTGTCTGTGGTTGAATGGTTGCAGCACATTTTGCATCCATGGACAAGCTTTCTCATTGTTCCCGTATTTGCTCTCGCTAACAGTGGCATTCACCTTTCACTCGACGGACTAGGCGACGCAGCCGGCTCTGCAATCACATGGGGTGTCTTCTTCGGGCTCATATTGGGTAAGCCGTTAGGAGTAGTCCTGGCAACTCGTATAGCTGTTCGATCGGGAATGTCAGATCGCCCAGAAGGCTCGACAGCAAGACAAATGGTGGGCGTGGGAATGGCAGCGGGAATTGGATTCACCGTGGCAATGTTCATTACAGAACTTGCTCTCACCGACCCAATACAACAGGAAAATGCCAAGCTGGCCATTCTTCTTGCTTCAGTTGTTGCTGCTGGCCTTTCCATGCTCATGTTAAAGGGCGGCGGGGCTCAACCTGTGGCTGGCGCTACGAAAGAAGAATCTGAAATAGGTGGATGAGCTTCGAACATCACAATGATGATTGAGGGTTTATATCTATTGAGGTGATGGCGATTCTAAATGGCCCTGTTTGTTTGTCGACTAGGTAGATGCCCATTTGATAAATGTTGTTCGTATTCATCGCTGGGGCGTCAGCAATTTCCATGAGCCTCCAGTCGACTGCTGTGAAGTCTGATAGTGGCAATTCATAGACCTGATCTTTTTTCGCAGTCGAAGTGAATCGTTGTACGTAATTGGTGCCGTCGTTACCACGAAGTTGGAAGAGATAGGTCTTGCCGTCGCCTGTTGCGCGTATACGAAGTGCACTTGACGCATTCATCAGGCTCGGTAATTTTTCATCAACTGGGCCAAAGCACGAAACAAAGCCCCCGTTATTGTCAAGCGACAAATTTCCTGCAAAGACCAACTGTTTGTTTACCCAAGTGCGGGAGCTTTGCGAAACTCCTCCCATGACTGTGTCGTTTTGCACCGACCAGTTAGCAGCAGCCGATTGTGTCGTGAAGTCATATGCGACGCTTGCCTGACCTGTGGCAGCACTTGTCTGCTCCGTAACGTCTTTTGGCTCGTTCGTGCTACACGCCGCTAGTGCGGTGAAGGCAAGTGCAATAAACAGCTCTCGGTGGCGTTGAAGCATCCCCAACTTTTATCACCAAATCTCCAATGTCAAAAGCATGTGCTCAATAGTCGTCAATGCAGGCGTTTTTTTGGTGCTAATTTTCGCGCATGTCGTACAAATCAATGAGTGCCCGGGTCGCAGCTTTCCTTTTGGCAGCAAGTGCAATTGTCTCAGAGGGGTCAACCAACAAAGTAGGGGCAGCCGATTGGGCGCCAAAGGACCCCCCGAGTATCTATGTGATTGGTGCGGGGCCGAATGCTGTGAGGCGTACTGACTTTATAAATGATGTGTGCGTGACCGCAGTTCAACTTGATTGTGTGGAGTCCATTGCAGCGCAGCTGAATGGAACCTGGGTTTTGGGAACTGCAACGGAGTCATTAGTGGGTGACTCGCGTACGTGGAACATACCCGGAGTGGTGAACCTCAATGGCTCAACACAAGTTTCCGTGACGCACAAAGTGAACTACACAGGAAACGCTTTTCTTCAGACTCAAATTAACGCAGTCCCCGTGAACGGCAGTTCGGGTGACCTCGATCAAAACTCACTTCCCTTGGGGGTGAAGTTCCGTGCGGTGGTGCGCACCAGTTGGGTTTTGCCCACACATGTATCTGGTAAATCTACAGATACAAAAGTCACAGTTGAAAAGCTCGCAACATCTGGTGCATCGCGTATTGCAATGGAAGGTATTCCCACTGTGCACATGATTGTTCTCGACAACTCAACAATCACAAGCCCTACAGGCAAAGGAGCAAACGACGTTCGTGCCCTTGGAATGACTGTTTCCGATGGGCGGTTCTACCCGGTGAAACAGGAATGCATTGAGAAGTCGACAATCATGACATCGGAAAATGGATATGGGCATCCGCTTCCTACATATGCCGATGGCAAATTCGATTTGAAGCTTCAGTCGCCGCATTTTCGCACCGATGGAGTGACGGAACACATTGGTGTGTATGAAGCGTTTATTCCCACCGACATGGCCGAGTGTTTGTGGGCAGAACCTATTTCCAGTACAGATGTTTTTGCTGCAAGCGTCTTCGAGACTGCGGGTGTAGCAAAGCCTGCAACAACGACAGTGACAGTTACGTCTGAAGGTGTCGTCATCAAGGCATCTGGATTCACATATTCCTCGCCAACGATCCGGATTTCAAAAAGTAGTTCTGCCAATGCGAGTGCTACCGCGCAGGGCGGTTCAACTTTGGCAAGACCAACGGGGGTGAAGGCAAGTGCAGCCAAGCAAACTGCTTCGGTTTCATTCACTCGACAACAAGGCGTTCGCTACTCGGTGAGTGCAACAAAGGGAACGATTAAAAAGACATTCGTCTGTTCACTTGGCAAAACCCGTGTGACGTGCAAAGCATCGCGCCTTGCAGTGGGTAAATGGAAAGTGACCGTACTTGCCACGTCGGGCAGCAAACGAGCAACTCCGTACGCTGTAACCGTGGTGGTGAAGTAATCAACAATTCGTCGTTATATACAAAAAGGGCCTGAGCATTTCTGCCCAGGCCCTTTTTGTAAAAATAAATTAGTGGAATGACTAGACGAATGCTGA
>JBIKNT010000101.1:0-5671 GCA_044358465.1 Ilumatobacteraceae bacterium | reverse complement strand
GGTTTCTCCCACCAACTGTCCACCGCTTCCCGCTTTGGCGTGCGAACCCGCACCGCCGCCGCCACCAGCAACAAGTATTCGACGCTCAAGTTGCAATGCCGTTTGAATGACCGCACCCGAAACCGTCGTTTCACTAGTGGTTACTCCACCAGTCTTGGTAAACGTGAGAGTCTTTGTCGTTGGAACTGCAGTAACGGTGTAAGTGCCGTCATAGGTTGCGCCGATACCCGCGACCACGATCGCATTACCGACAGCAAAACCGTGATTGTAAAACGTAGTCAATGTTGCCGTCGTGCCGGACATGGATGCTTTAATCACTTCATAGCCACGGCGAATATCGGTTGCTCCACCGCCACCCATGCCTGGCGCAGTTCCCGCGCCGCCACCATTCCAACCCACCGCATTTGTGCCAGAAGTACCGCCAACGAAAACAAACAAGAGTTCACCTGGAATTGTTGGTATCGAACCCTGCACGCGACCACCTAAACCACCAGCGATTGTTGCGGTTGAACCACCCGCAGCACCAACAGCATCGAGAAAAACCGATGTAACACCTTCAGGAACCCTGTACGTCTGAACTGCCCCTGTATGTGCAAAATTGGTGCTTGCCAAAAATTTCGTTTGCGCAGAAACCACAGATGAAAACGCACTAATGCATGCTGTGGTACACGATTGCGCATTGTCTGTGTAGATGTAGGCAATTTGGTAGTAATACGTTTGCCCAATGCCGAGTGATTGCGACTTCTGTGCCGACCCCGCGGTGGTTAAAGCTACGGCAGTCACATTCGTGGCGATGCGGTCGTAAGTAAATGTTGTGAGAGTTTTACTATTTACAACATAGGTTCCATCAAAAGTTGCATCAACCCCACTGACGAAAACAGAAACGCCAACATCTAAACCGTGGGCAACATCAGTAGTGAGCGTTGCAACATTGGAAGTCAACGATTTATTGAGCACACGTACTGGGCTTCCCGAATGTACGAAACTTTGAGTGGTGCGGCCCGCAACAGTGAACTGATTCGTCAAGGCGGTTGGCGAGGTGCCCCACTGAACTCGTACGCCAGTCACCGTGGTATCTGCTGAAGGCGTCCATTTCATTGATACCGAGCGCACACCGGCATTGACAACCAAACCCACTGGGCTGGAAGGCGCCGCAGCAAGTTCTACAACCGGGTCTATACACGTGCTGGTGCCATCGGGAATACAAGCGGTTGGTGGTGTAGTGCGCGGTGCGGAACGCAACTGCAATTCACTGCGCAACTCACTTACCGACAAAGTTGGCGTTGCAGAAAGCATGCGGGCCACAACACCCGACACATGGGCAGCAGCCATTGAAGTACCTTGCCGAGACGCATAACTTTCAGCAGCTGGTTCACGAAGACCTGCATTCGAGAGTGAATATATTCCGAGGTCACCACTGGCGTTGAGGTCTCCACCTGGAGCATAAACATTTACACCCTCGCCGAAGTTTGAATAGACGGCACGTTCGCCCGTTGCATCGGTCGCACCCACTGCAATGACATTGTTGCAATTAGCTGGCGAGTAGTCACGCACATCACTATTGGCATTACCTGCAGCGACAACAACAACACTTCCATTCGCCGTTGCCATGTCAATTGCCGACTGCAGAGTTTCACTGCACTGACTGCGCGAAGAAATAGACAAGTTAATAACTCGAGCAACATTCGTATTGTCGGGCACGCCCGACACATGACCACCCGATGCCCAAATAATGCCAGCGGCCACATCAGACGAGAGTCCGCCGTTCCAACTCAGAGCACGAATAGGCAAAATGCTTGCTGCGGGCGCAACCCCGGCAACACCGAGCCCGTTATTTGATTGCGCCCCAATGATTCCTGCTACGTGAGTTCCGTGCCAACTACTTGTGCGCACAGGCGCCACGTCGCGCCAATCACCTGGGTCTGCTGGGTTGTTGTCCCACCCCGGCGCGCCGAATTTCTCTGAGTCGACATAGTCGCCGTCAAAACTGACCACGCCGCCATCTACCCCTCGTGGAGCCGCTAATTCAGAGCGATCACTGACGAAGTCGTAACCCTCAAGTACGGGTTGAGGCATGTCGGCATGGACAGTACTACCCGAATCGACGACGGCGACCACGACCCCTTGACCCTCTGTGCCAGCCGGAAGCAATTTCTCCACCCCAAAGTCGCTCCACAAGTTCCACTGGCGTGGGGCGTACTCAGGGTCGGGCACTTCTGAGGTCGTCAATATGTCGTCGGTTTCAGCCCATGCCACCCGTGGGTCGGCTTCTAATGCGTCGATGATTTCGGTGGCCTGTTCGTTGCTGACAGCTTCACTAATTTCAACGGTGTGCACACCGTTACCAAGGTCTGTGAGCGGCGTTAATTCCAATCCTTCAACAGATTCGGAACCTGTTGCAATACCTTCTTCTTCAGTTGCGTCAACACCATCGTTGTACTTCACAATGAGTTGACCAACAACACCGTCAACACCACTTGTTGGGGTAACGAGTAATGGTCCTGCAATTTCACTTGCACCAAAATCGTTACGAGCAATAACACTGACTTCATATTCTTTTCCGTTGATGAGGCCCGATACAGACGCACTACGCGCAGGTGCTGTTACTTTGACAACAACATCACCCGGAGTCACCGTTACTTCAAATGAAGTTGGCGCATTGTTGTCTTGTGTTGTTTCAGCCACCGCTGCATCCCACTCCACTTCTATTCCATGATCTGATGCTCGAACGCTCACATTCGTCGGAACGCTCGGACACGCGGAAGCGATGGTGATCACATCTGAAGCGACCACTTCAGAACAGCTAATGTCGGCCGCATTTGCTGACGTCGTGGCGAGCGGAATAAAGGAAAAGAGTGCAGCAAAAAGCAGCGAGGCGCCCGCCAGAAGGTGTGCTGGAGTACGCCATCTGCGATGTGAAAATGACCCGCTACTCATGACCTAATAATTCTATAGGTGTCAGAGTTTTTGCATAAATTGTTGACAAAACTAAGTCTCAACTAGACCTTGAGGTTCTTTCGTTTCCCGACTGTTTGTTGAGCTTCCTGCACTCTCTGCCACCGTGAATCACAGAGACACCTGCCAAACTGACCCCATGTCGGGGAGCACAACCAAAACAGCTGTGCCACGTTTAGCCGTAATAGGCCTCACCACTTCCATGCTCGGAATGGCCGCCCTGCCTTTTGCCGTGACCGGCACCAACTTGGCCATTCCGCTCATTAAAGAGGACTTTGGTTCGAGCCTTGCTGCATTGTCGTGGACCTTGTCGGGTTACTCCATCATCATTGCTGCACTCACCATGTTGGGCGGAGTCATTTCGGTACGCATCGGAACATTGCGCGCGTTTCAAATTGGCATTGGCATTTTTGTTGCAGCATCTGCCGTGTGTGCATTTGCTCCGAACATTGCGGTGCTCATTGGCGGACGAGTGTTTCAAGGAATGGGTGGCGCACTTGTTGTACCTGCATCTATCTCAGTTGCACTTGTTGGTTGGCCAGAAGAGCGTCGCGCATTTGCCATTGGTGTGTGGACAGGTGCATTCCCCATTGGCTCGTCGGCAGCACCCATTGTTTCGAGTGCACTCATCACTGGCGGACAATGGCGTTTAGTTTTTGCAGTGCCACTTCTTCTTGGTGTTGCAACGTTGGGGCTCTCTGCGCTCATTCGCGGACAAGCACTATTTGCCGCAAGCAATGAACCCACCGATGGCCTCCCCGACTTCGCAGGAATGCTGATGGGAACCGTGTCGACGGGGCTGCTCGCGCTCGGGCTTGTTGAAGGCAACACATGGGGTTGGCTCGATGTAAAAACTTTGGCCGCTTTTGCAATTGCAGCCTTGTTGATACCACTTCTCATTAGCCGTTCAGACAAGCACAAACGGCCATTTCTGCCCGTCAAACTCTTTCGCGTGCCCACCTTTCGCATTGCCAATATTGCCAACGTCTCTGTTTCCATGATCGGCATGTCCGTCTGGCTCGTGTGGCCTCTTGTGCTGGGCGGATTATGGAAATACGACGCCTGGGGCATTGGTTTAGCCATGTCGCCCACCCCCTTTTTAGGAGGTGCCGGCGCATTTGTATCCTCGTGGCTGGTAGCTCGTTTCGGATACCGCCAACTCTTAAGCACTGGTGCCGTTGCGCTTGTGCTTGCATCTGGTTGGTTCATGTTCATGATTCAAGAAACACCGCATTATTGGACACACATGTTTCCCGGCCTCGTACTCACCGGCATTGGCATGGGACTGTTGTTCTCGTTCCTGAATGCAGCCGCACTCGTTGATCTAGAGCGTGAAGACTTCCCTGCAGGTAACGCCACCTTTAGTACAGGGCGTTTTCTTTCCGGAGCAATTGGCATCGCGGCTGTAGTTGCGATGATTGGCTCGGGTGGCAATTCACCCGTTGACCCTTTCCGTAAGGCTTACGGATTCCTCTTTGGAATATCAATTATTGCTTTCCTCGCAATTATTGTGCTGTGGCCTCGCAAAGAATCAGATTCTTAGTCTTCCTCGCGCATATCGATATACAAGGTTGAGAAAAACGCCACCAGGGTAGCCAACCCTGCAATGGTCCTCACAGAGCCAGACAAGGTGAGATACACCACAATAAAACCGACCAACGTGAAACTGTTTTGCATAATGCTCAAGACCAGTTTTTTTGAAAAATTCTTC
The DNA here is from genome assembly GCA_044358465.1 of Ilumatobacteraceae bacterium. GTDB lineage: Bacteria > Actinomycetota > Acidimicrobiia > Acidimicrobiales > Ilumatobacteraceae > F1-20-MAGs119. Next base: position 1,005 of record JBIKNT010000101.1, on the reverse strand, counting down.
TTATCCACTACTCGTCTCCCATTCAGGTATTTATATTTTGAAATTCTACGCATGCGATTGCTTTCCGACTTGATTGCTTCAGCAAGCTCTGCGCTACCCCCACTGGCTGGCACACCACCGCCCATTGGCATTGTGCTTCTCACACCCATTGAGGCCACAGCTGCGGTACTTACTACCGAAACTGCAACAACCGTACGACGTTCTCCCACATCAATTTTTGAGTTCAATGGCACATATTCATCGAACTGGCCTTCAAATATATTCAACTCGTCTTCAAATGCACCTCGGACGTCGTCGTCTGCATCTTGAACTGCATCAACAATTTCCGCACCTTCCGCATCGGTCAAGCCGTCTAATTCAATTGCTGCAAAGATTTCAACTGCTTGGTCTTCATCGATGCTTTCCAATACTCTTTCCGATTGCGCCAAACTCTCGGCTTCGGTATCAGATAGTTCGTCCTCCAAGATCGCATCTACCGCGGAGGAAACCTGCTCTTCTGAAATGCTGTCTGCATCTAACACACTCACAAAGTCATCAAATTGACCTTCTGACAAAGGCTCATCGAGAACGGATTCCAAGACGCTAGAGAATTGTTCATCAGAAAGTGGCTCCTCAAAAACAACGTCAAGTGCGGCAACAAAGCTCTCATCGGACAAGTTGTCAGCAAACACGTTGTCTGCCACTGCAGCAAACTGTTCTTCAGATAGATCTTGTTCTAAAAGTGAGCCAACGAGTGCAGCCATTTCTTCAGGTGTGTCGGCTGCTTCCACCAAGTCGGTGACCGCATCGCCCAAATCTGCAACTGTGACCGGTTCGTCAAAAATATCTGAAACAGCTTCATCGGCCGCGGCCTGTACCTCGGGAGAAATTTCAAGAGGTGCATCTTCGCCTGGCTCTGTTGTTCCATTTTCATCTGGCGCACCGCCCACGTCATCTGTTGGAACCGGAGTTTCTTCACTGCTGTCAGAACCAGGTTGAGGTTCGTCCACCGCCCCTTCGGGGTCA
>JBIKNT010000100.1:0-5693 GCA_044358465.1 Ilumatobacteraceae bacterium | reverse complement strand
CCACCATGCGCACCGCATGAACGCGAATACCTGCGGGGCCTTCACCACCACGTGCTCCTGGAGCAACCTCGTGTTGTGTTGGGTCTTTTGCCCATTCACTGCTTGCAGCAGCCATTCGCTGTGCGGTGACCATTGCCGTTCCACTCGGGGCATCGGCTTTCGCATTGTGATGGAACTCAATAATTTCTGCAGTTTCAAAAAATGGTGCTGCCTGCTCGGCAAATTTCATCATGAGCACTGCACCAATGGCAAAGTTTGCCGCAATAAGGCAACTGCTACTGGTAAATGATTCCTTGAACGTTGCCATGTCGGCATCGTTAAAACCAGTGGTGCCCACCACTGCGTGCATTCCGTGCAGGCCAAGCCACGGCAAGGTAACGCGTGCAGCAGCAGCGACCGTAAAGTCGACAACCACTTCAGCTTGCGCATCGGCAAGCGCTTTCAGTTCACCAGAAATAGTGAGACCGTGACATTCTTTGCCTGCATGCATAGGGTCGACAGCGGCAACGAGCACCAGCTGCGGGTCGGCAACAACGGCGTCACACACAGTGGCACCCATGCGGCCTCCTGCACCTACAACACCAACACGAATGGGATTCTGAGATGAAAACGTCACAACCCCGACCGTAGTCGGTCGGGGTTGTGGATGAATTGCGTTTTTGTTTGTTGGGGAAGATTTAGCGATGACGACGGCGATTGTCGTCGCCACGTCCACGGCCACCACCACGGTTGCCCGCTTCGCGGCCGGGGCCGAGGTCACCGAGTTCGCCAGAAAGTTCGCTTTCGAACTCATCTTCAAAGCTCACAGCCACGGCGTTGTCGGGCGCATCGCTGCGCTCGGCACGAGGGGCACGGTCTTCACGAGGGGCACGCGGTGCGCGTTCTTCACGTGGAGCACGCTCTTCACGAGGGGCTGCTTCACCACTTGATTCGAAGCCTTCACCAACGGGGCTCAGGCTAACTTTGCCCTTGTCGTCGATGTCGTCAACACGAACCTGAATTTCTTGGCCGAGTTCAAGTACATCTTCCACGTTGTTGATGCGCTTGCCATTACCCAACTTCGAAATGTGCACCAAACCATCACGTCCTGGAAGGATGTTGACGAATGCACCGAACTTGGTGATGCTCACAACGCGACCGTTGTAGATGCCACCGAGGTCTGCAGTTGGTGGCTGAACAATTGCCATGATGCGCTCGCGTGCATCGTTCACCTTGACCGAGTCTGGTGAACCAATGGTGATGATGCCAACTGCACCATCGTCGCTCACTGCAATGTCGGCACCAGTTTCTTGCTGAATGGTGTTGATGACCTTGCCCTTTGGCCCAATGACCTCTCCGACTTTGTCGAGTGGAATGGTGAAGGAAACAATTTTTGGAGCAGTTTCAGCAACTTCACTACGTGGAGCAGCAAGTGCCGCATTCATGACTTCCAAAATGGCAAGACGTGCATCTTTTGCTTGGTCGAGAGCAGCAATCAAAACGTCGGCTGGAATGCCTTCAATTTTTGTGTCGAGTTGCAACGCTGTGATGGCATCGGCAGTTCCGGCAACTTTGAAGTCCATGTCGCCGAATGCGTCTTCAGCACCCAAGATGTCGGTGAGCGTGGTGTACTTGCCTTCAGCAAACACCAAGCCCATTGCGATACCTGCAACAGGAGCAATGATGGGCACACCAGCATCCATGAGTGAAAGGCTTGCTGAGCAGACCGAACCCATTGAGGTGGAACCGTTGGACGACATCACTTCACTCACCAAACGAATGGTGTAAGCGAAATCTTCTTGGCTTGGCACTACTGGCAACAATGCACGCTCGGCCAATGCACCGTGGCCAATTTCGCGGCGCTTTGGTGAACCTACGCGGCCTGTTTCGCCGTTAGCCCATGGAGCCATGTTGTAGTGATGAATGAAACGCTTGGTGGTTTCAGGAGTCAATGTGTCGAGCAACTGATTCATGCGTGGCATGGCGAGTGTGCACACGTTCATTACTTGAGTTTCTCCACGCTGGAAAAGGCCAGTGCCGTGTGCTGTAGCCAAAATGCCTACTTCAGACGAGACAGGGCGCAAGTCGCGAGGTCCACGACCGTCGATGCGCATGCCTTCTTCAACGATGCGCTTACGGACCAATTTCTTGGTCAAGCTACGCACAGCTTCTTTCACGCCTTTTTCCTGACCAGCAAATGCGCCAGGTGCTTCTGAAGATCCGCACAATGCAACAAGAGTTTCTGCAGTAACTGCATCGATTGCTTCGTTGCGAGCGCTCTTCAATGAAATAGCAACTGCTGGAGCCAACTTTGTTGTGGCAACACCTTCAACAGCAGCAAATACTTCTGGTGTGTAGTCAAGAACAGGTGTGTACTTCAGCGGCTCAATAGGGCCCTTTGTTGCAATAACACTTGCAACAAGTTGACGCTGCAAGCCAATGGACTCTTTGATCCACTTCTTTGATGCCTCAAGACCACTAGCCAACACTGGCTCATTTACTTTTGGTGCACCATCAGCATAGTACGAGAAGCTCTTTTCGGTGCCGCCGGCTTCCACCATCATGATGGCAACATCGCCGTCGTCGAGCTGACGACCAGCAACGACGAGTTCGAATGTTGCTGCTTCGCTCTCTTCAAAGGTGGGGTGTGGAATCCACTCACCTGAAGTGCTGTAAGCAACGCGCACTGCTCCAATGGGGCCTTCAAAAGGAATACCACTGATCATGAGCGATGCAGATGCAGCGTTGATTGACAAAATGTCGTGTGGGTTTTCCTGGTCGGCACCGATGATGGTGAGAACAATTTGCGTTTCATTGCGGTAGCCATCGGGGAAAGCAGGGCGCAACGGGCGGTCGGTGAGACGGCAAGTAAGAATTGCCATTTCTGTTGGGCGACCTTCACGGCGGAAAAATGCGCCAGGAATTTTTCCTGCTGCATAGGCACGCTCTTCTACGTCGACGGTGAGTGGGAAGAAGTCAATTCCGTCGCGAACACCCTTAGCGGCGTTTGCGGTGGACAGTACGGTGGTGCGGCCAAGGCTCGCAACTACTGCGCCCTGTGACTGCTGGGCAAGTTTGCCTGTCTCAAAAGACAGAGTTTTATCGGTACCTGAAACGGCACCAGACACGCGGATGGCATCAGCCATGGTGTCCTCCTTTTATATATGTTTGCGCTCAAAGATGAGACGGGGTCAAATGAGCAACAATGTCGGTTCCCAGTCGGCAATCTCGTGACCCATCGGGGCCACGGGCTAGGCGACTGACAACCGACTCACGGTTGCTCGCTTCTTTATTTCTTGCTTCTATTCTGCTTGTGGTATCCCCACCTTTTGGGGATACCTAGCCAGAGTGGGCGACGCTGATTAGCGACGAAGACCAAGTTTTGCGATGAGATCGCGGTAACGCTGGATATCGCGGTCACGAACGTAATCGAGCATGCGGCGACGACGGCCAACCAACATCAAAAGTCCACGACGTGAGTGGTGATCTTTTGGGTGGTCTTTCAAGTGGTCAGTTAATTGATTGATGCGGTCGGTGAGGAGCGCAATCTGAACATCTGGAGAGCCGGTATCGGTCGCGTGCTGTTGGTGCACGGCGATGGTGGTCTGCTTTGGTGCCTTTTCTGGCATGGGTGCCTCACTTTGAATATATGGTGGGTCGCTCGGAGCCAATTGGCCACGGGCATCTCAGCGACGCTCTCCCCTTGTCATGATGGGCGGGCCTTGCTGGACCTCTACAGGCTATGGAATAGACACACCACCACCAACCTGCGAGGGGTAACCTTGCCCCGTGTTCACTGGAATTGTTGAAGAGCTTGGCCGAGTCATCTCCCGTCGCGGACCCCGATTGCGTATTTCCGCGTCAACCGTGCTGGAAGGCAGCGAGATGGGGGCTTCTATTGCCGTGAACGGCTGTTGTCTGACCCTTGTGTCGTCAGACACCACTGCTGGAAATTCATGGTGGGAAGCCGATGTGAGTGAAGAAACCTACCAACGCACCAACTTGAATGACATTGAAGATGGCGCTGTGGTGAACCTCGAGCGGCCCATGGCCCTTGGCGAACGTCTTGGCGGACACATTGTGCTTGGCCATGTTGATGGCGTAGGAACTGTGGTGCAAGCTGCTCCCGAGTTGCGCATTCGCATTGCTCCAGAACTCATGGTGTATCTCGTAGAGAAAGGTTCCGTCACCGTCGATGGCATCAGCCTCACTGCTTTCAATTTGGGTGACGACACTTTTGATGTTGCTGTTATTCCTCACACCTGCGAGGTCACCACTCTTGGCGTACGCAGTGCCGGCGACAGAGTAAACATCGAAATGGATGTTCTTGCCAAACACGTTGAACGACTACTGACTGCACACATTAAAAAATGAGCGACATCTCACAACAACTTTCTGCATTACGCAACGAGATAGACAGTATCGACCAAGGAATCATTGAGTTGCTTGCTCGTCGACTTGACGTGTGTAAAGAAGTCGCCGATGTGAAGTCACAAGTAGACGCAGCAGTTATTCAACCACAACGCGTTCGTGAAGTACTCACCACACGCAGGCAGTGGGCAATCGACAAAAATATCGATGCCGACTTTGCAGAACACATTTTCCGCACCTTGCTCGCAGAAACACATCGCATCGAAGTTGCTCACGGACGCAACGAATCTGCGCCACTCAAAGACGCCGAGATGAATGGTGCTTCCGCACTCGACACTGTTGCGTGTCGCATCGACCATGTTGTTGTTGCCGTTACCGATATCACCGCAGCTTGTTCGTTTTTTACTCAAATGGGGTTCCGCGTCTCACCCACCGACGACACAGAAATGTTTCTTGCAGAAGCTGGTGGCGTTTTAGTAGTTCTTCTCGGTGCCGGCAACGACGCCGCAGTGCAAGCTCACCTCGATGAGCATGGCTCGGGCGTACAGCACATCGCTATAGAGGTGCTCAATGCTGGCTTCACGCAACAGGCCCTATCGGAAATAGGAGTCCCTTTGCTCACCGACGTCATTGTTGATCACGATGGCCACGAGCAACTCTTCACCGTGCTCGACCCCGTTTCCGGGGTGCAATTGGGCTTCATTAGTCGCACGGGGCACCGCTTGCCACTCAATAGCCACAATGTGCGTGCTCTTTTTGCTGCTGTTCCCGACTAGTCCCTGAACTAGCAACCCCGCCGCCACCTGCGCTACAGTCACCTTGCTCGACATGTAGGTAATGCCTCGGATTTCTAGCTCCCGAAGCATTGCCGTTGAGCGCTGGCAGACATACTCAGTTCGTTCCTTAGGAACGGTTACCGGAAAAGGTTTCTTCATGCTGTCCCAGCGACCCTCGCTAGATACTCCACTCCCTCAGTTGCTCGCCCTTGCCTCGGCACGACGCGACACACTTTTTGGAACTCGCGTCACCTATTCACCCAAGGTGTTTATTCCCCTCACCATGTTGTGCCGCGATACCTGTGGCTATTGCACTTTTGCTCAGCCACCAGCGCGGCTCGAAAACCCGTTCCTCTCAGCCGAGCATGTACTCAACATTGCAAAAGCTGGCGCCAAGCAAGGTTGTCACGAAGCACTCTTCACTCTGGGCGAACGTCCTGAATTGCGCTACGACATTGCAGCACAATGGTTGAAGGCAAATGGTTACGACAGCACCGTGCATTACTTGCACGACATGGCACAACTTGTTCTTACTGAAACAGGTTTGCTCCCCCATGCAAATGCCGG
>JBIKNT010000008.1:0-18176 GCA_044358465.1 Ilumatobacteraceae bacterium | reverse complement strand
CATTTCGACACCGTTAATGGGTAATCCTGCGCCTGCAGTCTCCTCGCCTGTGATTGGCGGAGGAAATTTTGAACTCGCTCGCCGCAAGGGTTCCTGGGTGGTATTGAATTTTTTCAACAGCACCTGTGTTCCATGCCGTGCCGAACATCCTCAACTTGTTGCTTTTGAGAAGAATCAGAGTGCTCTAGACAATGGTGTTGAGCTGGTCACCGTAGTGAACGACGACAGCGATACGGCAGTGGCAGCTTTCTTTGAAAAAAATGGTGGCGACTGGCCAAAGGTAACTGACCCTGACGGCGCCATCGCGGTGGCCTTTGGTGTGGCCAAGGTTCCTGAGACATGGGTTATTGATCCTTCGGGTTTTGTGCGGTTGCGCATCGCCGGTGAAGTAACGAATGATTTCTTGTCGGCGAAGATGGCCGAGTTACAAAGAGAATTGGCTGCTCCATGAAAAAACTGAATTCATTACCCATCTGGATTTTGATGCTTCTGCTTACTGTTGGGTTGCTGGCTTTTGGAACCCTTCGCGATAGGGGCCCACTCACGCAGCAGGGGCGTATCGACGCCATCTCGAAGCAGTTAGCTTGCCCTACCTGCAATGGTGAAAGTATCTACGTGAGTCGTGCACCTGCCGCAGAAGCAATTCGCAATGAAATTGCCAGAGAAGTTGCTTCGGGGCAAAATAGCGACGACCAAATTGTTGCAGTGATAGAAAACAGCTTCCCCGGCAGCGTCTTGTTGCCGCGAACTGATGGTGTGGAGTCGTTGATATGGATTCTGCCCGTCGTGGCATTGGTGGGCGGACTCTGTATTTTGGGTCTTGTCTTTCGGCGCTGGAAAAATGCATCGCTCGCACATGCTTCAGATGAAGATTTTGCCATTGTTGAAGCCGCTTTCTTGAAAAAGAACGACGTCACAGATGACGAGAATGTATGAGCAGCGAAGATCGCAACTTTTTGTTTTCATCGTTAGAAGATCTTGAGCGTGAATACGCAGCGGGCGATATGGACCTCGCCGACTATGAAGCTCTCAAAAGTAGTTACGTAAAGCGCCTTGCCGATGTTCTACGCGATACCGAAGTAAGCGATGAACTTCACGAAAATACAGATGTCATACCGACTCGCAATTGGAAGAAACTCATACTTACCATTGCCGCAGTTACAAGTATCGCAGTTGGTCTCGGAGTGCTCGTAGCGCGTCAGTCGGGCCAGCGTCTTCCTGGGCAAACATTGTCGGGAGGGAGTCCGAACAATACGGCAGGTTTACTTGCTCAAGCTCGTCAGTTGAACTTCAGCGACCCGATTACGGCAATCAAGATCTATAGCGAGGTGCTGAAAACTCGCCCCGATGAAGTAGAGGCACTCACTTATCGCTCGTGGCTACTGGCGCTCACCGCGCGCGACGCATCTGATGACATTCGTACCGCAGCAGTGCAGGCCGCCATTGTGGGCCTTGGCAGGGCGACGCTCATCGACCCCGAATACCCTGATGCCCATTGCTTTTTGGGAATTGTGAGCTATCGCTTTGCTGCCGATACGGTCACGGCAAAATCGGCGCTCAAGAAGTGTCAAGAGGCAAACCCACCAGCAGAAGTACAAACATTTGTGGACGCAATAGTTGCGGAAGTGAACGCATCTCAGTGAGACTCTCTAGGTGGGATTCTTTGAACGCAATCGACAAGAACTCAAGGCTTTGGGTCTCGACCCTGCGCGGTTGCCGCCAGGGCAGTATCTCACTGAACGGTTTCCTGTTCTACATGTTGGCGATGTTCCGACGTATGCACCCAATGAGTGGAGTCTGCGAGTTTTTGGTGCAGTAAACAATGAGTTCACTTTGACTTTCGATGAACTCAAGGAAATGCCGAGCGTCACTATAGAAACAGATATTCACTGTGTCACCAAATGGTCGAAGTTCGACACTCACTGGACCGGCGTTCGGGTGAAAGATATTTTTGATCGCGCAGGTGTGCATGCAAACGCAACTCATTTCATGGGTCATGCAGAACAGGGCTACACAGCGAACCTGCCAATGGAAGATGTGATGCGCGAAGAGTCGCTGGTGGTCTATGCCTTTGAAGGTGAAGACATTGAACCCATACATGGTGGGCCAGTACGTCTGCTCGTACCGCACTTGTACTTTTGGAAATCACCAAAGTGGTTGCGCGGAATGGAAGCTTGCGTTGGCGATACACCTGGTTTCTGGGAACGCAACGGGTACAACATGTACGGAGATCCGTTTTTAGAGCAGCGTTTCTGGGGCGATTAGTTCGCTTGAATTACACGCTGGTGGCGCAGAAGGTGTCGCCCTGTGGAATGGATTCTTGAAGTTCGGGGTTTGTTTCGCCGTACAGCGCGCCGAGCATTCCCTTCACCATTCCGCGGTCGACTGCACAAATAACGGGGTGTTCAATAGCAACATCACCAAATGGGCAATGGTTATTGACAATGCGTAATTGGTTGTTGCGGTGATCTGTATGTGCAGCAAAGCCGTGTGCAGTGAGTGCATCGGCGACAGCCTGCAATGCACTTTTCAGTGAGCGTTGACCATGTTCAAGGTCTTCGCCACTCAAACCGGTAGCAAGCACGCGTCCGTATTGTGCGCCAACTTTTTCTGCCATGATTTCCGCTTCGGCCCTTGGTAAAAGCTCAAGTGCATTACCGAGCAAACTCAGAACAAGATCATCACTGCGAACAATGGGTGCTTCGAGCGGGGAAGGGCCAACACAGCGATAATGCTTCGACGGGCGCCCAGCGCCACCGCCGTAAGGTTTTTCTACTGAGGCTTCTACGTAGCCACCTGCAGAAAGCTTGTCGAGATGATGACGTGCAACGTTGGGATGCAAGTTGAAGTGCTCAGCGACTTGTGCTGCAGTTGCGCCGTTGTCGCTTTCGCGAACGTAGAGGTACACGGCGCGTCGAGTGGGGTCGCCAAAGGCTGAGGTGATGGCACTCACAGTGGCCGTGAAAGAGCCAGGTGACATTTGTTGCTCTCGACTCATGCGCTCACTCATTACCTGATTACTCTACAGCGAGGTATTGTACCTATGGCGATAGTGCTAATTATCGTGTATTTCTCTTATCCACCTCTTCGAATCGGATGTCACCCTTATGCCCATTGCAGTTGAGCAAGTCATCGAAGCCCTTCGACCCGTACAAGACCCAGAACTTCATCGTTCCATTGTCGACCTCGGCATGGTGCGCGACGTCGAAGTGTCGGCATCGGGTGTTGTGACCCTCACCGTAGTGCTCACTATTGCGGGTTGTCCGTTGCGTAATGAAATTACGAATCGTGTGAATGGTGCTTTGCGCGCCGATCCGTCGGTAAGTGATGTGAATCTCACCTTCGGCGTGATGACCGATGCAGAACGCGAAAACGTGCGTCGCATTGTGCATGGCGATGCAGCTTCTTCTGCTGGTTCACAAACTGCGCACGGCCATGCCGAGGGTCGCAGCATTCCCTTCGCGCAGCCTGGTTCAAAAACGCGTCCTCTGCTCATTTCTTCTGGAAAGGGTGGCGTAGGAAAAAGCAGCGTCACAACAAACTTGGCAGTTGCCCTCGCAGCGCGTGGTCACACAGTCGGAATTGTCGACGCCGACATCTATGGTTTTTCCATTCCGCGTATGTTGGGTGCAGATCGTGACCCTGTTGCTATCGACCAGATGCTCCTTCCGCCAGAAGCGTGGGGCGTGCGTTGTATCTCTATTGGATACTTTGTGCCCGATGGTCAAGCAGTGGTGTGGCGTGGCCCCATGTTGCACAAAGCACTTGAACAGTTCCTCACCGATGTGTATTGGGATGAACCCGATTTTTTGCTTGTCGACATGCCACCAGGTACCGGCGACATTGCGCTCAGTCTGAGCCAGTACTTGCCACGTGCCGAGGTGTATGTGGTCACCACTCCGCAACCAGCAGCACAAAAAGTTGCGCGATTGTCGGCAGCAATGGCCGAGAAGGTGAATCTCACTGTTCGCGGCGTCATTGAAAACATGTCGTGGTTCACCGGCGACGATGGCAAGAAATATGAGATTTTCGGCTCAGGTGGTGGCCAAGAGCTGGCGAATGAGTTGAATGTGCCGCTTTTGGGGCAAATTCCCCTCATGAACGCATTGCGTGAAGGCGGCGACGATGGTCACCCCATCACTGCTGTCGACCCCACCAGCGAGACCGCAATGATCTTCCATCAGATGGCCGAACGTATTGCGACCGAATTGAAACCGAAGAAGATCTTTAGCTCTGCCCTCAAGATCTCGTAGGGTTCAGGTATGGACATTCGAATTGGAGTTACCCAAAGCGTTCGTGAAATCACACTCGAGGTGGAAGACGACGCTGCGGCGCGAAAGAAAATTAAGACTGCAGTTGATGCCGCAATCTCCGGAGCAACAGATGTGCTGTGGCTCACCGATAAAAAGGGCCGCGAAGTAGCAGTGCCTGGTGCGAAAATTGCTTACGTTGAGTTTGGTAGTCCAGACAGCGATAAGCGCATGGGCTTCGGCGGTTAAAGCCACTTCGCTATGGCAACCCTCGGCGACCTAGCTCGACAAAATACGCTTCTTGAAAAAGAAGACATCGTTCATTTGCAAAACCTCATTTCTGAATGGGGAATGCTCGCTGACTTTTGTTTTGCCGACTTGCTTTTGTATCTGCCAACAACTGAAGGTAAATGGATCGTTGGTGCGCATGTGCGTGCAGCTACAGGGCAAACCTTGTACATTGCCGATCGCGTTGCAACGTGGGCAGCGCAAGATGAAGAGTCGTTGCTGGCACAGGCGTATGCAACAGGTGAATGGAGCGAAGGCGAAATTCCCGTGGAGGACGGCGCACAACTAGCACGGATGTTTGCTATTCCGGTGCGTTTTAATGGACATCCCATTGCGGTACTGAGCCGCGAATGGTCAACACGCAGCAGTCGTCAGCCAGGTGAACTTGAACGTACCTATCTTGAAATATTCGACCGTTTCTCACTCATGATCAAAGAAGGCCTCTTTCCGTTTCCTGGTAAAGCAGCCGACTCCAGCGTTGCTCCGCGCGTAGGCGACGGCGTGCTGGTGATCGATGAATCGGCTCGCGTGCGTTACGCGTCGCCAAACGCAGTGTCGGCGTTGCACCGAGTAGGTATTGGAGCAAACAGTGTTGGGCAAACATTGGCCGAACTCGGTTTCACCGACAGTGCGGTTCGGCAAGCATTTGAGCGCCACGAACCAGTGGTCGAGGAATTCGACCAAACCAGTGAAGTCACTTTGCTCGCACGATGCATGCCGTTGCTCCATGTGAATCAAGAAGATGGAGCACATACTGCAACCGGTGCAGTGCTCTTGCTACGCGATGTTTCAGAGTTGCGGCGTCGCGATCGTTTGATCTTGTCGAAAGACGCAACAATTCGAGAAATTCACCACCGCGTCAAAAACAACCTGCAAACCATTTCGTCGTTACTACGTCTGCAGGCACGCAGGTTGGAAGAAGGCGAAGCGAAGTCGGCGGTGAATGAATCGGTGCGACGTATTCGCACTATTGCCCTTGTGCATGAAACCTTGTCGCGTGGGCCAGGCGAAGATGTTGCATTTATTGAAATTGTGCGACCACTGCTACGACTCGTTGAAGAAAGTCTGCAATCTCCCGATCGACCCATCCGATTCGTTGTACATGGTGACGGAGGACGCTTGCCGGCAACAATTGCAACGCCGCTATCGGTGGTGCTCACAGAGTTATTGCAAAATGCGGTCGACCACGGATTCAAAGAGAGCAACTCGCATCGCGGTGGGAATGTTTCCGTCCATTTATCTCAAGAAGTTGAAGTGTCGCCGCAGGGCGAGGAAAGTACGCGCCTGTGTGTGAGAGTGCTCGATGACGGAGCGGGGCTAGACCCGAATTTCGATATCAGTCAGGCAACTGGATTAGGGCTATCGATTGTTCGCACGTTGGTCAGTACAGAACTCGGTGGCACCATCGACATGCGCTCTGCGACTGCAGCAGATTACGAAGAAGCAGATGTTGAGTTACCAGGTAACTCCATGGGAACAATGATTGAACTTGTTGTTCCTATTGCGGCGCTTTAGCCAGCAATGCTGGAACGGTGACGAGCAGCAATTTGTCGGCGAATTGCACGACGCTCGTCTTCTGAAGTTCCGCCCCACACACCAGAGTCTTGGTTGGTGTCGATGGCGAACTGCAAGCACTCGACCTTGACGGTGCATTGGTCGCAGGTTTCTTTTGCCTTGCTGAGTTGGAGAAGTGCTTGGCCTGTAGTTCCTACAGGGAAGAACAATTCTGGGTCAGTGTCACGGCATACCGCGTTCGAACGCCACGTGTAGTCGGCGCTTCCGAGCGCGAGGCTTGAAGCGAGGATGGTCACTTCATCTCCTGCAATTGCTAAGGGGCTTTGATGGCCCGGGGTGAATAATTCTTGCGCCACAATTTCTTTGTGGCTCGGGCACGTTACGTCGGGAATTCGCTAATCACAAGCAGTACTTTGAGATTTATGAATCAAATTTTTGTTCCGGTAACACTTGGCTCTCAAACCTTCGTTTTAGCCCACCGTGGAGCCTCTCGAGCCGAGCGCGAAAACACAGTGTTGGCATTTCGTGCTGCGGGCGATATGGGGGCCGACGGGGTAGAGCTCGATGTGCGGCTCACCGCTGATGGGCATTTGGTGGTGCACCACGACCCACGTTTGGAAGATGGTCGAGATATTTGTGCAATGCAACGTAGTGAACTTCCAGCGCATATTCCCACCATGCACGAAGCGCTCGATGCGTGTGCAGGAATGTGGGTCAATGTAGAAATCAAAAACGATGAGAAGGAGCCCGACTTCGATAGCAGTGACTCTGTTGCAGAACTCGTTGCACGTGCACTTATTGAACGCAATGAAAATTCTCGATTTCTCATTTCATCATTTCGGCAAGAAACCATTAACAAAGTGCACGATTTTGCGCCAGAATTACGCACTGCTTGGCTCACCACAGTGGTCGCTGCGAATGATGCAGAAAGCATTGTTGAGAGCCTCGTGCGGGGAGGTCATAGCGCGCTTCACCCATGGGTTGGTTTGCTCACAAAGGAACTCATTGTCTTGTGCCATGAGCGCGGTATACAAGTGAATACGTGGACCTGTGACGATGCAGTGCGCATGGCGGAATTAGCTGAGTGGAAAGTAGATGCGATCTGTACCAATGTGCCCGATGTGGCGTTGCGCGTACTTGGTCGTGAGTAATTACGAAAGAAGCGGCTGCACGAGGCGAACTGCGTGAGGTTCATGGGTGAAGCGCAACTCGTTCGTTTCGCCCAAGTAATCGCCATCGAGCTGGAATGGGAATGGCCTGTCGTTGGTTACGCTCATTGCCTGCACGTCTTCGCGAATTTTGACGTGCTTGCTTTCAGGAACACCACCGCTGCGGATGGCTTTGCCTAATGAGCCGAGCAAAGTGAGAGCAGACAAAGAAGTGAAGGTCACGACCGACAGCCCACTCTCGAGGTTGGCATGGGGTGACAAATTGAGGGGCTTCTTGCCTAAGAAGGTGTAGGGGTTCGTATTCATGACAATGCTGAAGAATCCATTGACGGGTTGTTCTTCTCCGATATGAACAGAGAAATGCGGATCTTTGCGGCTGTAGCCAAGGGCCCAAGTGTGTAGCGCTGCCCCGACGAACAATGGGTGGCCGAGCCAGCGTTTTAAAGCCGCGCGGCGCTCAACATTGCGCACCACGGCAGCGTCGTAACCCACGCCAGTGTGGAAACAAAAGTACCGACCATTGACCTTGCCCAGACCGATTGGGGCAATGCGCTCGGTGTCGAGTGCCAAAGCAAGCTGCTTCACTGCCTCAGCGGGGTCATTCGACATGCCAATGGTGCGGGCAAACACGTTGGTAGAGCCCCCTGGAAGGACTCCTAAGGCCGTTTCTGACCCTGCAATGCCTGTGGCAACCTCGTTGAGTGTGCCGTCGCCTCCAAAGGAGACCACGCAATCGAGCCCGCGACGGGCGGCGTCTTCGGCAAAGCGTGTGGCATGCCCGCGGCGATTGGTTTCCACCACCTGCACCGTGTGGTGACGGGCAAGGTGCTGATGGACCACGACCGTATTGCGGGCTGTGACCGATGACGCAAAGGAGTTAACTACAAGAAGAACACGCACAACGAGGAAACGGTATCAGTTTGTGTCGCCAGTTAGGCAGAATCGGAACCAAGCGGTAACAATAGAAGCCATGAACGTGATCGTCTGTGTGAAGCAGATCCCCGACCCCGCCTTGCCAGGTGCCTTAGACGGCGCAACAAACACCCTGAAGCGAGACGGCAAACTTATCCTCGATGACTCCGACGCATACGGCGTAGAAATGGCATTGCAACTTGTTGATGCTGCCGGTGGCGGAGAAGTGAGCATCATCTCGATGGCTCCTAACGGTGAAACCGCTGGCATGCGCACCGCACTTGCCATGGGCGCTGCAAAAGGAATTTTAGTTTCCGACCCTGCACTACAAGGAAGCGATGCACTCACCACTGCAAAAGTTCTTGCAGCAGCTGCACAACGCTTAGGCGGAGCAGATCTCATCATTGCTGCAACAGAATCTTCCGATGGTTACACCGGAACTGTTCCCGAACAAATGGCTGAAGTTCTCGGACTTCCTTCGGTGACTTTCGCAAAGAAAGTAAAAATTGACGGCGGTGTATTGAAAGCCGATCGTCAAACCGAAGAAGGATACGACGAAGTGGAATGCGCACTGCCTGCACTCATCAGCGTCACCGCTGGTGTGGTGGAACCGCGTTACCCCAGCTTCAAAGGCATCATGGCCGCAAAGAGCAAGCCAGTAGAAGAAGTAACTGCAAGCGACCTTGGTGTGACACCAGCGGGTTGGGCAGGCGCAGGCCAAAAAGTCACGCTTGTTGCTCAAGCAGAAGCTCGTCAAGCAGGCGAAATCGTAGAAGACGACGGAGAGTCGTTTGGCAAGATCGTTGCGTTCCTAGAAAATCTGAAAGTGATCTGAGGAAAAAATCATGGCTATTAACAGTGTGTGGGTTTTTGCCCAAGTAACAAATGGTGCCGCAACTACAGGAACTCTCGAGCTCCTCACCAAGGCCCGTTCGCTTTCATCAAATGTCACTGCAGTTTTGGGTGGCGATGCTTCTGGTGTTGCTGCGCAACTCGGTGAGTATGGCGCAACAAAGGTGTATGCCACTGGCGATCTTGCAGGAAAACTTCCTGGTGTTGCTGTGTCTGGTGCAATGAAAGCAATCATCGATGGCGGCGACAAGCCCGACCTCATTTTGTTCCCACAAAATTATGAAGGTCGTGACGTGTTGTCACGTTTGTCAGTGAAGCTCAATAAGTCGGTGCTCACTAACTCCATCGACGTTGCTGTCGACGGCGACGCAGTGAATGCAACCACACCTATTTTCGGCGGCAACACTTTGGTCACCACCACCTTCACAGGTGAAGGCCCATACCTCGTTGCGTTCCGTCCAAAGAGTTTTGCTGCTGAAGCATCGGGCGGCGCTCCTGCTGCTATTGCTGCTGCAAGTGTTCCCGACCTCGGTGCAACAGGTGGCGCAAAAGTAACTGCAGTGCACGTTGAAGAAACCACTGGTCCAAAACTCGATGAAGCAAGCATTGTTGTTTCTGGTGGTCGTGGTCTTGGTGAAGCCGACAAGTACGCAATGGTTGAAGAGCTTGCCAAGTTGCTGAAGGGTGCACCTGGTGCATCGCGCGCAATTGTCGATGCAGGCTGGGTTCCTTACTCGTACCAAGTGGGCCAAACCGGCAAGGTAGTGAAGCCAAGTGTTTATATTGCTGCTGGTATTTCAGGCGCAACTCAGCACATGGTGGGCATGAAGGGTGCGAAAAACATCATCGCCATCAACAAAGACAAAGAAGCACCCATCTTTGGCATTGCCGACCTCGGCATTGTTGGCGACGTGCACAAAGTACTGCCAAAGCTCATTGAGGCTTTGAAGGGTCGTTAATTCATGACGATATGTCGCGGGCAGAAAATGCCCACGACATATCGTTAAATGGATCTTCCACGGCAAGTTGCAATTGCCATCCATGCAGCGGATCTTCTTCGCGCCAGGTAAACCATTGCAGTTCTTCCATCTCGGCAAGAAGCGTGTTGGGTCGTAGCGGCCATTCGTCGAGCGCATCGGCAAACGCGGTTGCAAGCCACCAAGCACTGAAGCGACCTTGTGCCATGCCGCGCCTGCGGCCATGTGCGCCACCCGATGCTCCTGCCCATGCAACCAAAGACATCACCTGTGTTGGTTCAAGTGGCGACACATATGCCTCGTTCAGCCCCAGTGCTCCGAGTGCCGATGCAATGCCACCAGACACTGCTGCAAATGAGACGCGACCATTTGACTGTGATGTCCATGCTTCCACCACGCCACGCACTGCTTGTTCAATGTCGGGGTCATCGTCTCGTTGTGCTGCGGTATTGCATTTCACTTTGTTGAAAGGGACTGCGGTGAGAAGCGGAGTAGGTGCTTCAACGCCGTTATCGGAATAAAACGGCACTTCATACGACGGCTCCCACGTGCCAAGGGCAAGAGGAATTTCTAAAATTGCTTGCAGGCTTGCATCGTTTTCTACGTTGTCGCCGCGAATGGCGCGTTCGTATGCAACAAAGCCACGCATGGGTGGGTCGGTGATGTACTTCTCGACTTCATTCCACGTGTGGCTTTGGGCAATCACCTCAGTGAGAGGGCCCATGCTGAATGTGCTGGTGGGATGTTGCAAAGACTCTGCAGCATTTTTAGCGTCGGCATGTAATGCAAGGCGGTAGTTCGCCAACGTGGCTGCCGGCCATACTTGGCGCCCAGTTTTTACTGCTGCGGCACACTTATTGCGCAGTGCAGCAAGCTCATTCCATTCACGTTTGGCACAAAGGGCATCGATCTCACGAATAATTTCATCGAGGTCGGCTCGGTCAACAAGCGCATCGAGATAGTGACTCATTACTGCAGATTGTCACAGAAGAGGCCACGGAACGCGTCTTCCCGATGGGTCGTAGGGCAAAACTTTATTTTCAAGCAGCCACTCGACGCGTTCTTTGAGCGCTACGACTTCATCTTCACTGAGCAGAGTTGCCACCCGTAGTGGAACTTGTTGAGCAATATTTTCCAGAACAGCAAGGTGTACTTCGGTAAGTTTTTCAGTAGCGAAATCCCAAATGACGGTACGCAATTTGAAGTCAGCTGAAAAACACACTCCATGGTCGATACCCCAAATATGGCCGTTGCTGTCGAGCAACACGTGCCCACCTTTGCGGTCGGTGTTGTTGGCCACAATGTCGAATATCGCCATGAGTCGTAATTGGTCGTGTGTTTCTGGGTGGTCTTCAATAAAAGTGAAGTAGTGCAGTTCGGGGTTGGCTTCAATGAACCATTGCACTGAGCCTTCACCAAAAGGACCATCGCGCACCACTGTTGGAGGCACGAGATCGAAGCCCAAAGCTTCCGAGAGTTCATAGGCGGCAACTTCACGACGAAATAACCCTGGCTCGAAATCCCATAGGGGTTGCTCGCCTTTGAGCGGCTTGTAAATGGCTTGGCATTGTTCAACTTCATCAACAAATATCTTCACCAGAAAAGTGGCGTTGCTGCTGTAAGGCATGCGACCAACAATTTCCATCTCGCCATTGCGAAGAACGCCGAGCGGGTCGCTGTGTGCAACGCGTGAAGTTGCTGACATAAAAGGAGCTAGTTCATTCGTGGGCACGGATGCCCGTCGATGTTCATTGGGAGCCCGCACCAGCGACAATTGGGTCGCCCTGCGCCAACAACGTCGTCGGCGTGATCACAAAAGGCAAGCGCTTGAGCGCGGGTGAGAAAGCCACGAATGCGACTTGCCACAACATCGTCAAGTGGTTCCCCTTCTTCGTCGAGATCAACCATTTCATCGAGGTGAATAACAATGCGGTCGAGTTCGCGGTCGTAAGCAACACCAATGGGCCCTACAACAAAAGCAACCTCGGGGTTGGGCGAAACACTGAGCGCCTCAGGAAGTGGAGCATCTTTGCTGTCGGGAAGGTCGGCAAGAAGTTCGCGTACGTAATGTGCAATTGCTGCAACTTGAGACTTCTCACATTTCACAGTGATGGTTTCGCCTTCGCCGCGCACTTGAATGAGAAAGGTACGTTCACCGGGGCGACCAACGGCGGTGGTGGTAAATGCATCGGGTGCATCGAAGTCGCGATAGGTGGTCATGACGGGGCCAACTCGGAAAGTGACCCGCCAGTGGAGTTCACCGTGAGCACGATGGGCGCGCCGCCTCCGTAAGCCAGAGCGCTGATGGAGCAAGTACTCACCACGATGCGTTGAAAGAGATCGAGGTGTGTTCCCATGGCGTGTGCGAGTGCTGCCTTAATGGGGTCGGCGTGAGAAAAACACACCACAACGCCACCAGGATGGCGTAAGCGAATGTTGTCGAGCGCGGTAGAAATGCGCACTTGCATTTCGGTAAAACTTTCACCGTTGGGAAAACGAAACGTGCTTGGCGCGCCCTGCACGGTTTTCCATTCAGGAAGTTTCATGAGGTCGCTCAATTTCCCGCCGGTCCATTTGCCAAAGTCACACTCAATAAGGCCTTTGTCGATGATGACTTTTTGCTTGCGTTGTTTGGCAAGTGGTGCCGCAGTTTCACGCGTGCGCTCAAGTGGCGAGGAATAGATGGCATCAATTTTGGGAAAAGAAGCGAGGCGCTCGGCAACTTCGGCAGCTTGCTTGAGGCCTGTCTCGCTGAGGTGAAGGCCAGGAGCGCGGCCAGGAAGTGATTGCCCGGTGGTGGGAGTTTGTCCGTGGCGCACGAGGAGCAAGGTGGTGGGTTTGTGATGAGGAGTAGCTTTTTTTGACGCCATAGCACCTGCGAACTTATCGGTTCTGCCTCTACTGTGTACATATGGGCGCCCGAAAACTCTCGCCACTTGACGCTGTGTGCCGCGATGTTGCATCGTGTCGCGCCTGCCCACGGCTTGTTGAATGGCGTGAAGACATTGCGCGTGACAAACGAGCCATGTTTCGCGACGATACGTATTGGGGTCGTGGAGTGCCGGGCTTTGGCGACGCCCAAGCTCAACTGCTGGTGCTCGGGCTTGCTCCGGCAGCGCACGGTGCAAACAGAACAGGCCGCGTGTTTACAGGCGACAAAAGTGGCGACTGGCTGTACCGCGCAATGCATAAGGCAGGTTTTGCAAATCAACCTACGTCGCAGCATGTTGATGATGGTTTACACCTCAGGAATGCCTGGGTTACTGCTGCAGTGAAATGCGCGCCGCCAGCAAATGCTCCGACCCCCGATGAACGCGTCACTTGCAGACCATTTCTGGAACGTGAGTTTGCAGCATTAGATAACGCACATGTGTTGGTGTGTCTTGGTGCTTTTGCATATCAGGCAGCAACAGAGTTTTTGCACATTCGTCCGCGCCCAAAATTTGGACATGGTGTCGAAGTGCAACACGGCAAGTGGACCTTGCTCTGTTCGTTTCACCCCAGCCAGCAAAATACATTTACCGGCAAACTCACCGAGCCAATGTTCGACAATGTGTTTGAACGGGCGCGCGAGCTATGCGCTATTGGAGCACAGGAGTAAACGCGCTGCGTAGCGCTGCGGCCGATGCTGCAAGTGCAGCTTTTCCGTCGTCGAGGAAATCGGCAAGTGAAACAAAGCCATGAAACTGGCTCGACCACCGCACATGTGACACAGCAACACCCAGTGCGGAAAGACGTTTGGCGTATGCCTCGCCTTCATCGCGCAAGGGGTCGAATTCAGCGGTAATAACAAATGCGGGCGGAGCTGCGGCCAGCACTTCATCGGTATCGAGCAACGGTGACACTCGTGGGTCGGTTGCAGTGCCCTGATTGCCACTGAGGTAGTGCTCCACAAACCACTTCATGCCGGCATGTGTGAGGAATGGGCCATCTTTATTTTCCTGATGGCTTGGGTGTCCAAGGCGACAATCGGTGACGGGATAAATGAGCAACTGGTACACGCATGGAATGACCTGCATGTTGGCAATGATGGCTGCAAAGTTGCCACCAGCAGAGTCACCGCCTACAGCAATGCGTGTTGCATCGCATCCGATAGATGTTGCGTTGTCGTATGCCCAGCGTGTGGCGGTGACGCTGTCGGTAAGAGGAATAGGAAAGGGAAACTCGGGAGCAAGGCGGTATTCCACCGAGAGCACAGCACATTCACTTTGCATGGCAAGCGCGCGACAGACGCCGTCGTGTGAGTCGACATTGCCGAGCACCCAACCACCACCGTGGTAGTACACGAGCAAAGGAAGATTGGTGTTGTTGTTGGGCTTGTACAACCGCGCAGGTACGCCACCAGCATCGATGTCTTTGGCTTCAAAGATGGGCAGGGCCGACGGTGTGGTGCGCGCATTACGAATGTCGCGTGCGTTTTGAGGCGTGTCTTCTTCGAAGGGTTTATCGCCCAACGAGTCGATGAAGTTGATGATGAATTGTGACTGAGGATGCAGTGGCATCACCACAAACTAGTGCGCCGCAGGGGCCGCTCCGTCAACCTTCTTCTTAGGTTCAGGTACACCCACTGCAGGGGCGCCATCGGCCCATTGTGGCCAGCGACGACGGCTCACAATAGAAAGCGTACGCAGTAGTTTCATAGCCACTTCGTCTTCTTGTGCGGGCCGGGCTTCGATGACGCCATCGGCAATCATGCGGGTGATGACTTCCTCGCCAAGCTCGGTGCGCACGATGGTGAGGGTCCAGTCGTTGTCTTTACCAATACCACCGGTGGCGATGTCGGAGTGCTCAGCGGCAAAGTCGGGGCAGTTCTTGCAACCCTCGCGAGTCCACTGATGACATTCCTTCAAGTTGATTTCGTGGAACGAACCATCTTTCATCCAAATTTGGAATGCACCTTTGATGTTCATTTTCACCATGTCGGCTTTTTTGAGGCCGTACTTGGCTTCGAAAAGTTCAGGGAAAATTGCGTCGTCAAAAGTTTTTGAGCACAAAAGACCAATGTTGAAAACGAAGGGCTTACCTACTTTTCCTGCTTTGCGATCCCACATCACTGGGGGAGAAGAGGTTTGGCATCCCATTCCCACAAGAGCAAGCTTTGTGAGCCCGAGTTCTTTTGCTTCTTTTAGTGCAAGTGGGTTTGCGCAGTAGGTGTATCGGCTACCAGCAGTAGCAAGCACTTCATCGGCGGTTCGCACCAATACTGGTTTTGCTTTCCAGGCGTCGTCTGGTTCGACGCCACTCACCATTGCGCCTTCGATGTAGTCGTTCTTCAAGAGCCACGTGAGCATGGCAGTAACAAAGCCACCGTCTTGCCCGCGGTCGTGTTGTGTCTTATCGGAAGCACGCGTGAGAAGAAGTTGACGCCAGATGCCCGCCATTTCATTTGGCTCGCGCACGCGACCAAAGAGGTGCATGTCGGCGGCAGGTTCCCATTGGCGAAAGCGTGGGCACGCACGTGTGCAGGTGGTGCAACCTTTTTCGCCGTGAATGCAGTTGTCGAGGCCGAGTTCTTCTTCAATATGGAAAGGCTTGTACTTGCCTTCCTCATGCTCGTACCCAATGACATCGTGAGGGCACGTAACAACACAACCTGCACATCCTGTACATAGGCCAGTGGTGATGACCTCTTCGTAGAGTTCTTTCCACTGGGCAGTCCAGCGGGTAGTGCTTGCAGGTGCAGATTCGGTCGTAGTCATGGCTACGACACTACCTACAGAGCGTCGCTACCTTCTTCTCCTGTGCGAATACGGATGATTCGCTCGGCATTGGTAACCCAGATTTTGCCATCGCCAATTTTGCCCGTGGAGGCAGCTCCACGCAGGGCTGTGATGGTTTTATCCACGTCATCATCGTGAACCACCATCTCGAGGCGCACTTTTGGCACAAAATCGATGTTGTATTCGGCCCCGCGATATGTCTCGGTATGGCCACCCTGGCGACCAAAACCTCGCACTTCGCTCACGGTAATTCCTTGGACGCCTGCCCCTTTCAGGGCTTCTTTGACATCATCAAGTTTGAAGGGTTTGACAACGGCGGTGATGAGCTTCATGTCGTAATCCTACGCCTGATAGGCGGTCTCTGCGTGCTGGCTCTGATCGAGCCCGACGAGCTCATTTTCAGGCGAGACACGGATTCCGATGGTGGCGTTGAGAATTTTTGCCACCACGTACGTGACGACAAAGGAAAAGACGAAGGTTGCCACGGAAGCAAGGGCTTGCTTGCCGAGGAGGCTGGCTCCACCACCGAAGAAGAGGCCGTCGGCTCCGAGGCCGTTGATTGCCGTGTCGGCAAAAAGGCCAAGTAGCAACGAACCGGCAAGGCCGCCAACGAGGTGTACGGCAATCACGTCGAGGCTGTCGTCGAAACCAAACTTGGTTTTGAGGGTGAGGCACAAGTAGCAAACAAAACCCGTGATGGCGCCAATGGCGATTGGTGCCATGCCGCCGACGAAACCGGCACATGGGGTTATGGCAACTAAGCCAGCAACTGCTCCTGAAGCAGCTCCCAGAGTTGTTGCGTGACCTGCTTTGATTTTTTCAATGATGAGCCAAGCAATCATTCCGCTTGCTGCTGCGAGTTGAGTGTTGATGAGAGCTTGTGCGGCAAGACCATTTGCTGCAAGTGCTGAGCCGGCGTTGAAACCAAACCAACCGAACCACAAAATGCCTGTTCCTAAAATGGTGAAAGGCAAGTTGTGTGGTGGCATTGCTTCACGCGGCCAGCCGCGACGTTTGCCAAGTACTAAGACAACAGCAAGTGCTGCAGCACCTGCATTGATGTGTACAACTGCTCCACCTGCGAAGTCGAGTGCACCTTCTTGGAACAACCAACCATTGGGGCTAAACACCCAGTGTGCAACGGTGGGGTACACCACAACTGCCCAAACGCCGATGAGGATGCAATACGCACTGAACTTCATGCGGTCGGCAGTTGCACCAGTAATGAGCGCTGGGGTGATGACGGCGAACATCATTTGGTACACCACGAAAGCGAGCGGCGGAATGATGAGTGCGAAGTCGTCGACATAGCCAGGGAAGTTCGGGATGTTGGCAACATCTTTTAAGAACATGAAATCAAAGTTGCCAAAGTATTTTCCGCTGCCACCGAAGGCGAGGCTAAAGCCAACAGTTGCCCACAAGATGCTGATAAGGCCCATAGCAAAAATATTTTGCATGAGCATTCCGAGGACGTTTTTTGATCGAACCATGCCTCCGTAGAAAAAAGCAAGACCTGGTGTCATAAAGAGCACCAATGCCGCTGAAACGAGAACCCATGCTGTTGCGCCGCTATCAATAGTCATAGTCACAGAAACTATTCAGGAACTGTTTCAGCAGTGTTTCGTAGCTGTGAAAGGACGTTACAGAGTAAAGAAAAAAGGCGCCGCTGCAAGTGCAACGGCGCCTTTTTCATGTTTCTAATCGTGGGTGTACCCAGGAACGCCGTGCTCATGGGTGTCGAGACCCTCACGCTCCTCTTGTTCGCCTACTCGCAAACCGACCGTTGCTTTCAAGACACTGAACAAAATGGTTGTGGTGATGAGAACGAATGCCGCAATGGACACGACTCCAATGAGTTGGCTCACTAACTGGTCGGCCCCTCCGCCATAGAACAATCCTTTCTTGACGACGCCATCTACTTCGGTCGCCGAGAAAAGTCCCACGGCCAACGTTCCAAAAGCGCCACACACACCGTGCACGCTGACTGCACCTACTGGGTCATCAATACGGATTCGGTCGAAGAAAATGACCGAAAACACCACGATGACTCCGGCAAGTGCGCCAATCACAATTGCACCGAGCCCATTGACGGCCCAACAACCAGCAGTCACACCAACCAAGCCGGCCAATAGGCCGTTGCCAGTCATTGCAACGTCGGGCTTGCCTGAGCGCTTCCAAGTGACCAACATCGCTACGAGAGCGCCGGCAGCGGCGGCCAAGGTGGTGTTGACGGCAATTTTGCCAATGACCGGGTCTGCGCCAAGCCAAGAACCTGGGTTAAAGCCGTACCAGCCCACCAAAAGGATGAAGCATCCCAAGATGGCAAATGGAATGGAGTGACCAGGAATAGCGCGCGGTTTGCCATTGCTGTCGTATTTGCCGATGCGTGGACCGAGGAGTTTTGCTCCAACTGCAGCTGCAACGCCACCGGTCATGTGAACGAGAGCGGATCCAGCAAAGTCGTGAAATGGTGTGTCGAGTTGGAAGAGCCAT
>JBIKNT010000099.1:0-5825 GCA_044358465.1 Ilumatobacteraceae bacterium | reverse complement strand
CCACTTCCCCCCGACAATGCGCTATGGAATTCGCCAGTACGTATTTCAGCGCATTGTTCAGCAACTCTGCCGAACACGATGCGCCGGGTACATGAACTCTTCTTTCGCAATATTGCGAAGTTTGCAACAGGCGAACGCTTTGAAAACGAAGTTGACCTGTAAAGGTTCTTCGTTGCTCAACGCGCCGCTATTTAAAGAACGGTAACCGTTCCGTTATTGCCGTCGACAGTTACCATTGCGCCGTCGGCGATACGAATGGTTGCATCGGCAACCGACACAACGCAAGGAATGCCAAGTTCGCGCGACACGATCATTGCGTGACTACCTAGTGCGCCAACATTCACCACAACAGCTGAGGCCGTAATGAATAGTGGAGCCCATGATGGGTCGGTTTGTGGTGCAATAAGCACGTCGCCTGGGTCGAAATCGTCAAGCGCACCTGGGTCAAGAATGACTCGTGCCCGGCCAGTGGCAACACCACCAGAACCGGCAACACCAACAAGCACTTCGCCTTTTTCTGCACGGGTGGCAGTGGAGTTAATGCGCTTTGCCCACGTGCTAATAGGTGGGCACACGCCATCTACTGCGAACGGTGGCTCAACATCGAAGAGCGAACGATGCTCTACAGCACGTGCTGCAAAAATATCGGTGAACTTTTCTGGCTGCACGCTGAACTCATTGAGTTCAGAAGCGAGCACCATGAACACATGCTCAACTTCTTTAAGCTGACCCTTGGCAACAAGACGCCTACCGACTTCACGCATTGCTTCGCGAATTTCGCCCACAATTTTGATGCAGTTGGTCTTGTAACGCTCACGACCACCAAGGAAAACGGTGGACGATTGCATGCCGGCTTCAAACATGCCAAGAGTTTCAGGGTCACCAGCCAATTTCGCACGAATATCGGCTGCGATGCGGTCACGTTCAGCGACTGCTTCACCGTGACGCAGCACTGGGTCTTGAGCTGCTTCACCAAAACGCATGCGGTCGATAGCGGCAAGAGCGATGTCGGGCTTTGATTCCCATGAAGGCGCAATGGCATCCCATTCTGCAGGGCCACGTGAGCCGTAGTTGAAGAGGAAGTCGTCGAATTCAACAACAAACTTCTTCACTTCAGCTGAACCACTTGCACGCAAGCGATCATTCAGGCCTTGAACACCTGCTTCGAACAATGCGGTGACGTCTTTCGATTCACGAGCAAGACGCGACAACTTCCACATGACGCGTGGTGGTACCGACGAGTCGGCTTCAATGCCTGCGAGAAGGCGAATGGTGAGCGAAGGGTCACCAAGTGCTTCACACACTGCACCCAAAACGCCTGGGCCAACCGACGACACGGTGGAGGCAATCATGCCCGTGTCGAATGCTTGACGAATAAAAGGAAACATGGCGCGCACGCGGTCGAGCAATGCCTTGTGGTCGAGCGTTGCAAAGTCTGGTCGCGTTGCACGCAAGTTGTCGGCCATGACCTTGTCGCGGTCGAGTTCAGGGAACGATGGCGTGCTCAAGGTCCACGCAGCGGTCTCTCCTAATTTCGCAGCATGCTTTTCTGACTCGTGCCATGGCTCTGCTTTGTATGGCGGAACAATTTGGCGGTCATCGAAGAAAGCTTTGTCGACAATTTCTGGCGATGCGCCTGGCATACGTGCTCCGAACAAGCGAATGTATGACAACGGGTTGTATACATACCCACCAAACACACCAAACATGGTGGGGTCGGCTGGGTTCTCTACTTCATCCCAGTCGAGAACGCCCATTTCGGTGTAGGCGTCTACTAAGGCGCGGCCAAGGCCCTCGCGCAAATAGGTAGAAGCGAAAAACGGTGAAGCTGGGTCGGGAAATACGTCGGCCGCGTTGCCGCGGGTCCATGCTGGGAAACGTACGCCTGGGTCTGTGTCAATAATCCAACGGTCCATAGGTTCTGAGCATATTCTGACGATGCCAATTTCAAGCAATTGACGTCACAAGTAACGCAGTTCTATGAGATGGAAGTACCGAAAAGCTTGCCAACTGCCATGGTGAGACCTATTGCAACAAGCCCACCAAGAACAACGCGCACAATGGGGCGAACAGGGTGTGCTCCACCTGCACGGGCACCGGCAGCTCCAAGGCCAAGCAGCGCAACCACCACAATTGCAATGGTCACCACAATGCGGTTACTGGTTGACGAAACAGCGATGGCTACGAGCGGGACAGCAGCACCAACAGCAAAAGCAGCCGCAGAGCCGACCATGGCTTCAATTGGCTGAGCACGCGAATGCTCGGAAATGCCAAGTTCTTCCGCGAGGTGAATTTTCAACGCATCGCCGGCAGTGAACTCTTCTGCAACTTGGCGTGCTAGTTCTGGGCTCAAACCTTTATGAACATATATTGCGGTGAGTTCTTCGAGTTCATGCTCGGGAACATTGGCCAGTTCCCACTTCTCTTTGGCAATGTTTGCGTCTTCAGCATCGCGTTGTGAGCTCACCGAAACGTATTCGCCCAGCGCCATAGAGGCTGCACCGGCAACAAGACCAGCAAGACCCACCGTGAGAATTGCATCACGAGAAGCGCTCGCTGCTGCTACGCCTAGAACCAAACAGGCCGTAGAAATGATGCCGTCGTTTGCGCCAAGCACCACTGCCCGTAACAAGCCGACGCGCGTTGCGCCGTGACCTTCCTTGTGAGTTGCCATATGGCAAAGGTTAGTGCAGGAACTTCTCTTCATGCCGAGTACAACCCCATGTTGTGCACGGTTTAGTGTGGCGGGTATGGAAGTACGGGGTTTGCATCATGTCAATGTCAATGTTCGCGATCTCACTGAGGCGCTCGACTTTTATGTGCAGGGTCTTGGCTTTGAACCATTCCATCGCCCCGAAATGCAAGTACGTGGTGGATGGCTAAAGATGGGCCCGCACGAGCTACACATTATGGAAGTAGCCAACATTGTTCCCGACAAAAAACAGCACTTTGCTCTGCTTGTGAACAGCGTTGATGACACTTGTAAAGAGTTAGACGAAAAAGGAATTTCCTTTCGTCGCATCACCAACACCGATGGCCGCAGCGACCAAC
Organism: Ilumatobacteraceae bacterium; assembly: GCA_044358465.1. Classification (GTDB taxonomy): domain Bacteria; phylum Actinomycetota; class Acidimicrobiia; order Acidimicrobiales; family Ilumatobacteraceae; genus F1-20-MAGs119. The sequence continues at coordinate 2,774 of JBIKNT010000099.1, read as the reverse complement.
TGTTCCTGCACGATCCCACCGGCAATCGTATTGAAATTCAGGAGTAACCCATGAGCAACCAACTTGTAGTTGATTCTTTACAACGCCGCATGAAGGCTATGCACTCGCTCTACCACGATGCAACGAGCACCATGACCGCTGAACAGGTCAATCATTTTGAACGCGAAGGCGTGGTGCCCATTGCCTTTTGTCTTTTTCACATTGTGAACATGATCGATGCTTCATTCATGCTCATGACCGGAGCAATGCCTATTTGGAACGACAACTGGGCGAATCGCGTACAAATGAGCATTAACGACCACGGCAAACACCGCACGGTTGATGAAATGGTGAACCAGCGCATTGGCAACTACCCCGAGTTCATTGCTTATATGAACGAGGTATTTACTCGTACCGAGAAGTGGCTCGAAACTCTCGACCCCTCCGAACTAGAGCGTGTCGTCATCCCACGCCCCTTCCCTCCACAAATCGCCAGTACCTACTCCGCCCGCGTGGCAGGGGAAGTGGGCATCACATTGCTCGATGCCACCGAGTGCTGGATCTACCAACACGGCCTACGCCATATGGGTGAAATTGAACATGCCCGAGGCCTTGTTGGCCTGCAGGGAATGACATCTTGAAATGAGTTTTTGGCGTACCATTTCTTCATGAGCGAAGAAATGACTGTGCCGCAACACACCATTCAGCGGGAATGCGACTTGTCTGAGCAGTGCATCCACTGCGGAGCAAGAATGCGCCAAGAACACGCGCACTACCGTTGCCCACAATGCGGCAACCGCGATGCGTGCTGCGAAGGTGTTTATTAAATCAGCTTGCTAGTGCGGCCGCAATAGCCTGTGCACCAGCTAGGAAATCTTTGCGCTCTTGTGCGTTCAACACGCCATAAGCAGGAGCAACAAGTTTGTCGGTGAGTTCTTCGGCAGCCACCATGCGAGCGCGAAGATCATCGTCAATAACTGGAGCATCGGCTTCGGTCCAGCCAAACATCTTGACGTCGTTCGGACGCTTCACGAAGTGAGCAGTTTTTGAATCGATACCCATTGCGCGCAATGCCAACAAGTGTGCACTGCCACGAAATTCTCTGAGCACTGTTACTAGTTGCATTGCACGGCCAGGCAGGTCGCTCACTAAAGGTTCGGTTTTAATAGCCGCATACAAGGTAAGCCCATCGGGGTCGGCTGCGTTGTTCACCGCATCGGCTGCTGCGACAAAAGCAGCAAGGCCCGCAATATTGCTCAACTTATTGCGACCATGTTCGGCACAGCATTCCAAGTGAGCTTTTCCGGCAACGCGTGGAGAGACCTTTGCTTTAGCGCTTTCCCAAGCACCACCAGATACTGCTGGGTTGAAATAACCAAAAGCGGAAGCCAATGCTGCCCCATCGCAGTCACCAAGCGGGCCACCGCGACCGGCAACATAGAACTCCATACCTACAAGGCCAAGTTCTGCACCTTTAGCTTGAGTGTGTGGTGCGAAGTAATACGCCCAACCCGAGTTGCCAATAACGGGGCATGCTTCACGAACAAAATCTTCTGTGGACATCTGTGTTGCGCTCATGGCCCAACATTAGCGCGTTGCGTGTACCCCAAAATCATTGGCGTCATTACCCTGCACAGAAAATCCCCTAGGCAACTGCTGGACGGGCACGCATCGTGTATTTCAAAGTGCGAGGCGTAATTTTCGTCTTGTCGGGACGAGCTTTTTTACCCGAGGTCAACCACTGACGCGTCCATTTACCCTTAGCGCTAATAATTGTCTCGCCTTTTTGTACAGCAGTGATGAGTGCCTTCGGCAAAATACATGCTTTCTTTGGCGTGTACCAGCGCCACTTCGTTGAGGTGACTTTCTTCGTCGAGCCAAAGGGTTTAAATTTGCAGGAATATTTCTTTGATTTGCCAGCGTCTTTATACGTTGCAGAAATGCTCATCTTGATTTTGCCCGAATAATTCTTCGCGCGAAGCTTTGGCTTGATACCACCTTTTTTGTCGATGACGAATCCGAACTCATCAGTGATGATGGAGTTTCCCGGAATGGGATTCGGGAAAAAACCCTCTGTGTTGGTATCAAATTCAGAATCTGTTTCGGGCTCTGCATCCCACGTGGGAATTTTTGTTTTGACGAGCGCCGTCACTGAGGCCGATGCAGTACTCGCAGAGGAACTGCCTGCACTCGTGTTGGCCACGGTGGTGAATGTGTAAGCAGTTCCTGCAGTGAGCCCAGTAATGATGCACGACCCGCTCGCACCTGTGACGGTGCATGTTTTTCCACCTGGCGATGCGGCCGCACCAGGGGCATTAGGAATTGCCGAGTTCGCCGCACTCAAGACGGTCACCGCAGCTGATGCGGGACTCGCGGCAGAATCTGCGAAGCCATTTCTTTTCGCAACAACCGAGAATGTATACGCAGCACCCGCGGTGAGCTCACTGATAACGCACGAGCCGCTAGCACCTGTGATGGTGCATGTTTTGCCACCAGGAGTAGCAGTAACTACGTACGACCTCGGTGCTGAACCCGAGGTGGGCTGCGCCACGGTAATTGTTGCACTCTCGGGGCCAGCAACGACCGTGGGTACCGGCGTGGCACTCAAACGCTGTCCGGCAGTGGCGAGATCAAGTGTGAAGGAAAATGACCCTGTGTCTCGACCTCTATCGTCTTGAAGAGCCGCATTATTTAATGTGTTGTCGAGCGCTGGTGCGGTGTACGTCACCGACGCAGTTGTAGACGTTTGATACACAGGAGATGCAAGCGTCAGGCGAAGAAAAAGAGGCAGCGAA
>JBIKNT010000007.1:0-18400 GCA_044358465.1 Ilumatobacteraceae bacterium | reverse complement strand
GTCGTTGTTCCCGACAACAACCGCTTCTGTGGCGGAGTCGACCGTAACGAACGCTCCATGCAACAAGTTCAGGTAGATACCTTTGCTGGCCTTGTGTGGATCTGCATGGACAACAATGCAGCACCATTGCGCGAATACCTTGGCATGGTAGGAGATCGTATTGCCCCATTCCACATGGAAAACATGACTCTTGTTGGCGACCAAACAGTGCGACTCGATTGCAACTGGAAAGCCGTCTACGACAACTTTGGCGAGTTGTACCACGTAGAGCATATTCACCCGCAGCACGCCATGTTGTTCGATTGCCCAACAGCACAAGTTGAACTTTTTGAAAATGGTCATACAGGCGTGAACATCATTGGTCACACCGTGAACTCGCGTTTGCCTATTCCTGAAGAACCAAACTTCTATCAAAAGGTTCAACTTGAAAAGTACGGCGTAGACCCTGCTCTCTACAATGGTCGCAACCTCGATATTCGTCTTGACATCCAAAAGATCCGCCGCCAAAAAGGCCCAGAGCTCGGCTTTGATTACAGCGAACTCTCCGACGAACGTCTGTCAGATATTGAGCAATACAACTTGTTCCCCAACATGATGATTACTGCCCAACCCGAATCGGCGTTGGTGATGCGGGCTCGCCCACACCCCACCGACCCCAACAAATGTTTTTGGGATAAGTACACCTTTAAATTGGTACCAAACCCGGAAGTCGCTGCTCGTGCAGGTGTTGAATTTCGCCCGTCGAACCCGAAAGATCTTTTGCCCATTGCTCGCCCAACACACGATGAGTTCGAACAAGACGACGTCATTGCTGGCCGTAAAACAATGGACATCACGGTCGACCAAGACGTGCATCTCATTCGCGACATTCAAGCCGGCATGCACTCACGTGGATTCACTAGTCAAATATTGAGTGAAGAAGAAGCACGCATTCAGCACTACCACGATTGGCTCGACTACTTCATGGGTGAACGCTCATAATGACTACTGCACCAACATGGCTCGGCCCCATTCGCCAAACAGCTTTCGTTGTTGCCGACATTGAAAAGTCTGCTCGTGAATGGGCAGAGGTACAAGGTGTCGGCCCATGGTTTTTGTATCACGTTGAAGTTGAAAATACTTTGTACCGTGGGGAAAAAGTAACCATGCGCGCTCGCATGGGTCTTGCTCACACCGGTGGCCAGCAAATTGAACTCATCCAGCCCGATTTATCTTTGCCTTCCATTTACCGCGAGTTTCTTGAAGCAGGCGGAACTGGCGTTCACCATGTGTGTTACTGGGCAAACATTGAACGCTCGCGCCAGCACTTTGAAGCACAAGGGGCTCAAGTTGTTCAGCACGGCGTTACTGCAACAGGAAATGAATTTCTCTACCTCAGCGGTAGTTGCGGGCTTCCCTATTTGGAATTTGTCGACCCAAACGAGTCGATGGCTGCTTTCTTTGCGAAAATTGCCGAAGCCGCAGCACACTGGGATGGCGTAGAGGCCATCGCCGCTTACTAATTTCAGCTCTTTACGACGCTGCTTTTTGCAAGATCTCGAGCACCTGCTGTGCACGCCCGGCATGAATGGTTTCTTCGCGACCGTTTAAGCGCAGAAGTCGTTCCACTTCTTCATCGGGTTCGTGGTCGGCCCAATGCTGATAGCCCGCATCACCATTAATTTCACCTTGCACAATTCCAGCAAATAGTTCAGCTGTAACAACATCGGGAAGTGGAATAGAAAGAATTTCTTCCTCAGCCGCAGTTGCTTGCCATTCGCTGCCCAACTTTATAGAAATAGCACGAGCTAAACGGCGTGCATGGCCGCGCTCTTCAACAGCATTCTTGCGTAGCAGTTCAGCTGCTTCTGCATTGTTCACTCGCTCAGCAAGCAAGTTGTAAAAAACTTCACCACTCACTTCAAGTTGATACACCACTTTCATGGCAGCAACATCGAGATATTCCTTGCCGGCAAGTGCAGCACTAGCGGTATAAAAGTTCACTTCAGTTGTCATAGGAATATCTTAGATAATGAATTTGTTCCTAGATACACAAAGACCCGGGTCTCTACAGAGATCCGGGCTCAGTGCTTAACCAATGCTCAATGCATTAGTTGATATGGAAAGCGAACGTCAGAGTGGACGGACGTTGTGTGCTTCGACACCCTTTTGGCCTTGGCCAAGTTCGAAATCGACCTGCTGGCCGGTTACGAGTGAGCGACGGCCTGTGCCTTCGATGTTGGAGAAGTGCACGAATACATCGTCTCCGTCTTCACGGGAGATGAAACCAAATCCCTTTTCGTCATTAAAAAATTTCACGGTACCTGTTGGCATAACTTCTCTATTTCCTTATCGCTGTGATGTGGGCTACCTGCGGCACCCCACCTGTTGTAACGAGGTAAGGGTATGAGCAGAATTCGCTTCTTGCTCCTTTTTCCTCACTTCTCAAGAAATATTCACGAAACTTTAAGTACTTCATTTTGCGACTCGTCGGGCGCTGAATTCCGTACCCCATAAGCATTTCACGTGGGCTGGCGTGCGCTCATAGTGGTCATGGTTTTGGTTGTTTCAAAAACCACTCGTGTAATTCTAAAAATCCTTCGTCGAGAGTCACCGCAGGTGACCATTTGAGGTCTTCTCGGGCAGGCCGAGGATCGAACCAATGTGCGGTGCCCAGCTGTTCAGCCACAAACCTGGTGAGCGGTGGTTCACCTTTCCCGACGCGAGGCCAAACACGCTCTACAAGCGAGCCCACCACGAGCGCAATAGACAAAGGCACCTTCTTTGGGTGAAAGGGAACACCTGCTGCATCACAAATTTTTTGCATTAACTCCCGCACCGTGCGCGGTTCACCATTCGCAATGACGTACGCATTCCCCGCACATGGTGCACCTACTTGCACAGCATCGACGGCAGCAACCAATGCACTCACTGCATTTGAGATGTACGTGGAATCGATGAGTGCATCGCCACTCCCCACCATTGCTAACCGATTCGCTTCTGCACGTTGCACGATGCGACCAACAAGTTGAGTATCGCCAGGACCCCACACCAAGTGTGGACGAATAGCTACGACGGCACATGAATTGTTGTTCGCATTGAGAGCTTCAATTTCTGCAATGGCTTTGCTCTCGGCATAAAAAGCACGCTTGTGCCCGGTGACTGCAGGAGTTGCAACTGCGCCGACAAGCGAATGCCCTACATGTGCAACAGAGGGAGTAGACACATGCACAATGCGAGAAATACCATGGCTGCGAGCCGCCGACAAAACATTCTGTGTGCCAACAACATTGGTGTTGTAAAACTCGTTCCAAGTTCCCAATATGCCCACACGCGCTGCTCCATGCACCACTACATCGCAACCGGTCATGGCTTTTGTAACCGCATCGAGGCTAGCGATATCGCCCAACTCCTGATGTACACGCACCCCTTCAGGAAAATGTGCTGTACGACGCTGCATGCACACCACTTCATCACCTCTAGCTGCTAACGCAATGGCAACTTCCCGCATTAACAAGCTGCCGGCACCGGTAACTAAAACTTTCACTTTCTCGCACCCGATAAGAGACGGCTCATTTTCTTTGCCAATGCCGTGCGATCGATTTTTGCATTGTGTCGAATATCGACGGGCAACTCTTTCACCACCCACACTGCAGCAATTTTTTGAGGAGCAACAGCTAAACGCACCTTCGCCGTGAGTTCGGGGCTGGCTTCACCCTCATTGCCGTTGGTGGTTTCCACCACCACAACAACTTGTGCAATGCCATGTGGCCCGACACCCACCACTGCTGCTCGTAGAACTTCAGACACTTCTTCTGCTGCAATTTCCAGTGGCACAGGAGTAATAGCGCCCTCCACTGCATGAATCACATGCACGACACGTCCTTCTACCCATATATTGCCGGCGGCATCGAGATGCCCGACATCTCCGGTGCGGTGCCACGTGCGCGCCGCACCCTGACGGGCCGGACGAGCAGCTATTTGTGTATGCCATAAACGGTCATATCCATCTGACATCCACGGTGCCGAAGCCAGGATCTCACCGGTAACACCGGCAGGAAGTGGCACGACTTCTTGGCCGGCGCCAGGCGCTGCAACAACAACATCGCAACCATTAACTGCCCTGCCCACGCATACCCCGCCACTTCCGTGTTGATCTGAACCAATGTCTTCACGTCGTGTAAGAGAAATGTCGGCGAGAGGGAGCAACTCAGTCATTCCATAAGGAGTGTGCAGTTCTGCTTGTGGGCACACAGATTTCATTGCACGCAGCGTTTCTATGGGCACTGGCGCTCCGGCAGACATCACGAGTCGAACCTTGCTCAGTGCTTTGGTGCTCACCGCAGGTGCAGTAGTCAACACATTGGCGAGCGCCGCAGGTGAAGCAAACACCATGGTGGCCTGAATGCTTTCGCAGGCTTCGTTCAATGCTTGGGCAGTAAGTGTGCGTGGAGCTGTGACATCCATATTGGCAAGACCAGTGCAAATACCAAGAGCAGGGCCATACAAAGCAAAGGGAGCAAATGCGGCGACGAATCGGTCGGTGTTTGTAATGCCATACAACTTTTGCAATGCATCGCGCTGAGCACAGAGTTGTTGGTGCGTGTAGCGCACGCCCTTGGCGGGGCCTGTTGCTCCAGAGGTGAACAGTACGGCTGCAAGATCTTGCGGCTGTGGTTGAGTTGCATACAACTCAGCAAGAGATTCCAGTTTTTTTGCACCTTGTAATTCACTCAGCGCAATGAATGTTGCATGTGGGGCACACCGCAGTGCGCGCGCGGCCAACAGGGCTTTTTGCGGGCCAACAACATGTTGCACACGCGCCGAGCGAACAGCATTTCCCAACCCACGCAGACCCAAACCACGATCGGCAATGACGGTAATTGCACCAATTCTCCAGGCTGCGTACACCACTGCGATGAGTTCGATGCTCGGCGGAACAAGCACAGCAATACGTTGCCCGCGCTGTACTCCTTGTCGATCTAATTCCTGCGCAAAGGTGGCAACACGAGCAGAAAATTCGCCAAAAGTAACACTTTCATTTGCAGTTGCATCGTGCACAGCAAGTTCATGTGCACGATCGGCTTGTTCTAACCGACCCCACAATGGTTCTGGCTCCCCCAAAGACAATGGTGGCGATTTTTGAGTTGTGGTATCTCGCATTGCATCTTCAACAAATGCTGCAATAGATATTTCCAATACTGCCAAATGACCCGCCCCGGCAATGCGATGAAGTGCAACATTGCGAAACCTACGCACAAGATCATCGGCAAAGTCGTCGTTAAAGACAGGGTCTTTTGCCCCCCAAATGAGCCGTACGGGAATATTGAGTTGTGGGAGTTGCGCTGCGACATTCTTGAGCACGCTGTGGTTGCGGTGCTGTGCATTAAACGGCACGTCGGCCACAAAACCAGCCACCCCCTGTCGTGCATGTCCTTTTTTGTATGGTGCAGCAAGCGCCTTGCGTTGCACCTTTGAGAGTGAGTGCCCGGGAAGAAGCGGTGTTCCCTTCACAAACAGTGGCGTGCGTTGCGTAATGAATTGATGCAGGCCACTTGCAGCAGAAATTTTAATGAGTGCTGGTGCACGACGTCCTTCGGGGATTGCTATTCCGGTGTTCGATAACATCAGCCCAGCAACACTGTTGGGGTGTGCCACCGCATAACCCATGGCAAGCGCGCCACCCCAATCTTGGGCCACAATCCAAACAGGTTGTACAACATTGAGCGTACGTAAAAGATCTTCAATGTCTTTTACTCGTGTTTCATAACTACGAGGTCCTGTATTTTGTGAGTACCCCATCGATAAATGATCGGGGGCAATGAGGCGAACGTCGCTCTTGAGTTCATGAAACAAACGCGACCAGAGGAACGACCAAGTGGGGTTTCCATGCAAACACAGTACGACGGGAGCATTTTCACTTGTACCAGGTCGTTGCAAAACATGCCACGAATACGTTGCTCCGTCGTGACTCGGAACCTCTACAACACTCGACCACTCGGGTGGCACGCCAAACTCTTCAAGCTCACGCCGAGATGGTGGCATGCATTTCTCCAAGGTGCTACCAAAGAATTTCAGTGAGGCTGGTGTTCAGACCCGAGCCAATGCCCATGCACAACACGCGCTGGCCAGGCTGAATATCGTCTTGCACTTTTGCCAAGGTAATGGGAATAGCTGCCGGGCCGACATTTCCGTATTGCGGAAAGGTCAGCGGCACTTTTGCTGAGTTGATGCCAAGACGATCGCACAACATTGTGGTGTGCACTTTGCTCACCTGATGCACGATGTACCAATCGAGTCCTTGTGACCAATTGAAATCATCGGCAGCGTCGGCCCACGCGTCGGCAGCAAGATCGAGACCTGCAACCAACAATCCGTGGGTGTCGGTGGTCATGCGGTCGAGGCTTCCAACACATAAAGAGTTGTGTTGTGTAGCTGCGCGAGTGACTCCGCCAACAAACTTATGTACTTCTTTGTGCCTGTCGCTACGTGCCATCACCATTGCTGCAGCACCCGAACCCAGTGTGAGCGAAGCGAACTCTGCAAAAACATCACCTGCTGTTGAATCTGGACTACGCAGACGATTAAGAGTGGCCTCTTGGGTATAGCGGCTACCTTCGCCGTCGACAATTAAAGCGTATTTCACCGTTCCCGCATCGAGCATAGTGCCAGCAACGTGCATTGCATTAACAAACCCTAGGCAAGCATTACCGATATCAAAATTCAAACAAGCAGACGACAAACCCAGTTGGTGATGTACCGAACATGCAATTGATGGCTCAAGATGCTCTTTGCATACAGAAGTAGAAATCAGCACACCAATTTCACTCGAGTCAATACCGGCTCGTTCAATGGCTGCCTTCCCCGCCATTGCAGCAGCATCGGCAAAAGAAACATCGGTATTCCACCAGCGACGTTCTTCGATCCCGGCTAAACCAGCAAGCAGCCCAGATCGGAGCCCATTGCGTTGATACGTCTCGGCAAGTTGCTCGTCAATCCACTCGGAGGTCACAACATGGGGGGCTTCAACCGCCGCAATGCTCAGCACTCCACTGTGTTGGTGTCGGAACACCGAATTTCCGCTCATTTCCAGCCTTCCGCTTTCGTAGGGCACAGGCTAGTGAAAGTTTCCCGATAAGCCTTGACCACATACATAACAAAATGCCCTAAATATGTGAAATGGTGAAATACAACGCCTTTAAATACGCCCCAAACTCAAAACCAATGGGGTGATCAACGGGGTGCTCGGTACGGCGTATTTCGTCGAGGTAGACCCCACTCGCGCGGGCAGCCGCATCGGCAACGTCGATGAGCTGATCTAGATCAATACGACTCGAGCATGATGCCTGCACCAACGTGCCCCCGTTGGCGGTGAGGGCCATCCCCAATTTTGCGAGTCGCTCATAAGAACCAAGTGCGCGGTGTACCGATTCTTGATTTTGTGCAAACGATGGTGGGTCCAAAATAACGATGTCAAAGGTGCGTCCTTCGTCAACCATTTCTTCCAACATGGCAAATGCATCACCTCGTATGTCGGTGACCGTGCAGCGCCCTATGGCAGGAATCTGTGTGTTGTGTAGCAAATTACGATGCGCAGTTGCTAGTGCAGGCCCACTGACATCGACCATATGCACCGTTGCAGCACCACCAGCAGCGGCCGACACCGTGAACCCGCCGGTGCTTGAAAAAACATCAAGCACACTGCATTGCGCATTGCCGCCTTGCACTTGTTCTTCCACCATCGTGCGCACAATGGCACGGTTGTCACGTTGATCTAAGAAATGGCCTGTTTTATGCCCCTGCACCACATCGGCTTCAAAGTGCAACCCATTTTCCAGAAACATAATGGGGCCTTCAGGAGCACTGCCATAGATTGTTGCGCCATCTTCTAAACCAAAAGTATTTCCTGCGCGCACCGTGCGAGAAAACCGCAAGACAATGCGTTCAGGTGCAGAGACAGCAACAATTCCTTCCACCACACTGGCCAAGTGCGCAAACCATGCTGCGCTATACAACTTCACCACTACCGTGTTGCTGTACTGATCGACAATGAGCCCGGGAAGCCCATCGTTTTCGCCATGTACCCAACGGAAACCCGTCGTAGTGCCATCTTCTAAAAGTTCATTGCGAAATTCTCGACATGCTTGCAATCGATCTTTCCACCAACCAGCATCAATCGTTGTGGGCTTGCCGCTGTGCAACATTTTTACTCTGATCGGAGAATTTGGGTCCCAGAGTCCAATGCCCGCAAAACGTCGCTCGTCATCAAACACAACGGCAAGGTCGCCACACTCACCATGCGGTTTATGCGAAATGACCGCTTGGTCATACAGCCAAGGGCTACCTTGGCGCACGGCACGCAAACCGGCCTTGGTGACATGCACCGCAATGCGATGCACAGAAGGCTGCGGAAGATCTTTGAGTAAATTCACGAAGTGTGTCTAAATGTTTGCGTTTCCAAAACTACGTAGTCCTGCACTTCGGAATACAACGTTGCAAAACGCCAACCAGTTGCTGTGCGCACAAACGTGTCGCGATAAAAACCCAAAATACGATATCTCTTTTCTTCTGGCGATGTGTACATCATGGTAAAGCTCCACGTTGCATTTGCAGTATCGCCAGAAACAGTAATGACCTCATTGGTCACCATATGAGTGGAGTATTTCATTCTTTTGCTGTCGCGCACACTGCGAAAAAACGCCCGAATAGCATCGTGGCCACAATGTTCCCCCGATATTGAAGTAGCCCACACTCCTGTTGGCAAAAAAAGAGCTGCAACAGTGTCGCCATTGTGATCATCATCGCAACCTGCACAGTAGGCAGCCTTCAGAAAACTAATTTCACGAACGTCTTCACTATTTTGAATACGTTGCAGAATCTGCGAGTTGCGACGGGGAAGTTTCATGAACGATGGCATTAACCAGCGAGGCCAGCGGCAATTGCCTTATTTGTTTGAGCCCGAAACTTCTCAACATCAAAACCAACAATGAGTTGCACAGGAGTTTCAATAATGACGCGGTGTGGTGAATCGAGGAATTTGGCAAATGCTTGTCGATATTCGTCTTTCGGGTTTGCTGCCGCACCAGAAAGTGCTCCATAGAACCATGTCTTTAATTCATTGAAACCTTTGTCACCGTTTTGATGCACAATGGAGTCACCTTTATAACTTGCTGTTTTTCCGTCGCGGTTCACGACTATTCCCGACTGCGGGCGCTTGCGCAAGGCCGGCACTCGTTTGCGACGTTCAGCACAAGTGGTCCAAAAAGTGCCATCTTTATAGATGTAGCCAACAACCACGCCCACGGGGTGCCCGTCTTTGGTGGTCCAGTTGAAAATGCATTCTCCGCCAGGGCCCACCAGTGCCAGCAATTCGGCATCGTTCAATTGCATTCCGGCTAGGTCTTCATAGTCAAAATCTGACACTTTTCCCCCTCGTTTTTTGTAGCTTCAACAACACAATAAACGAAAAGAGCCGGCCCAAGGGCCGACTCTTTTCTTACTTGGTGGCGGGGGCAGGATTTGAACCTGCGACCTTCGGGTTATGAGCCCGACGAGCTACCGGACTGCTCCACCCCGCGTCGTAGGGGGCAAGTGTACCGTCGCTCGTTGGCGTTCGCACTCTGCGCGCACATAACACGTGGTGGCATGGTCATTCACCAGCCCCATTGACTGCATAAAGGCGTACATGGTGGTGGGTCCGACAAATTTCCAGCCCCTTTTTTTCAAGTCTTTCGATAAAGCAAGCGACCGTGGGGTTTGTGCAAAAACCTCGCCCGAGTGAGGCATATCAGGGTCGGCGGGAGGTTCTGCGTATTGCCACACGACGTCTCGCAGAGTTTCCCCAGCGCCTCTCATCTCTAAATAACGCTGTGCGTTGTGAATGGTGGCCTCTATTTTTCCGCGATGGCGAATGATGCCTGGGTCGAGCACAAGTGCCTCAACTTCTCGCTTTCCAAATTGGGCAACTTCATCTGGGTTGAAATGACAAAACAGTTCGCGAAATTTCTCGCGCTTACGCAAAATCGTGATCCAAGATAATCCGCTTTGAAAACCCTCGAGACAGACTTTTTCAAATAACTGCAGGTCGTCAACAATGGGCCTGCCCCACTCAGTGTCGTGGTAGTTCATATATATCTCGCTACTCAGACACCAGCTACAACGGTCTACTTCGGCTTCTTTCACCACATCTCAGTCTTAGCACTGTGTACGCTAGAGACGTATGGCAAAGGCACCAAACTTTAAGAAGTTTCGCAAAATTGTTGGTAATGACATCGATGCATTACGTACCGAGATGCTCGCCATGCGTACAGAACTAGAAAATGCTCAACAGCACATTCGCGAAGTATCACTCACTCAAACTGCTGCCGCTAGTTCACTCGCAGCTATCGACGGCCGCGTTGTTCAACTCGGGCGCGAACTCACCAACCAACTTCACGAGCTCAGTAACGACTTAGAAAAGCTCGAGCAACAAAGCGATGGCGCATCGGCAGAAACCATTGCCCAACTACAAGCCACACAAATTCGACTTGCCACAGAACAAGCGCGATACGAAATTACTTTCCGTCAAGACCTTGCGGAAATTGCCGATCAACTCCGTCGACCTCGCTGAAATAGTATTTGGATTATTTCACTGCAGCAAGGGCCTGACGAACCAGTTCGCGCGCAGCAGCTTGTTTGGCTTGGTACGTAGCGAAATCTGGTGGCGACAATGCAAGAGCGGCATCCGCTTCGCTGAACAAAGTATCGGCTGCAGCGAGCAATTCAGATGGGCTTTGGGGAATGCCGCCAACAACGGTTGTTGGAGTAGGTGCTGAAGAACCTGGCACTGTTGTTGGTGTGGTTCCTGGCAACGTTGGAGTTGTTGTGTCGGGGTTGGTGGTTGCATCTGCACCACCCACGCGATCACCCAAATCAAGCGAAAAGCCCGGGAAGAGTTTTGCTATTGCACCACTTACCGTGTCGGCAATCACTGAACGTGAATCGTACGAAGCAAGAATTTTGCGCACAAAAACCTGCTTTGCTGCCGCATCATCGGGGCGCACATACAACGGACGAACATAAACAAGACCCTTAGCAACAGGAACGATTTGCAGATCACCAAACACCACACGCGACCCACGCTGGTCGAGCGGAGTAATAGTTTGCGAAATTGCAGGTTCACTGTCGAATTGGGCCGCAACGGTTGCTGGGCCAGGTGGAAGCGGATCGCTGAAGTCATAGAGAGTCATTTCCCCATAGGTGGCAGGGTCACTAGAAACCACCATCATTGAACGCAATTCTTTTCGCGAGTCATCGGAAGAGAAGGGAACAAAGGGTCGCAGCATGGAAAACACACCAGTGTCTGACTTACTGTTCGGTGCGTGGAAGAGCGTGTAATACGGTTCAAATCGCGCGACATTTGCATCTTGCACGGTGACCGCGTCACCTGTTCCCGACACTGCTGCAGTGCTCCCAAGAAGTGCTGCGGCTTGTTCTGGCTCTAGTGGAGGTGCTTGAGCAACGCTCCATGCGCCGTCACGGTTGAAGAAAAGCGTTGGGTCATCGAAGTGATACTTCGCATATGTATTGGTTTGCACACGGAAGAGATCTTCCGGGTAGCGGAAATGTGATGTGAGTGAGGCTGGCGCCTTCTTTACATCAGAGAAGAGTTTGGGAAACGCTTTACTCCAGGCCCGGGCGATGGGGTCTTTTGAATCGACAATATAGAACGTCACATTTCCCGTGTACGCATCGACAACTGCTTTCACACTGTTGCGCGCATAGTTGAAACTATGGTTTAAGCCTCCACCAGGGGTGAGCTGATCGGTATTGGCTGGTTGTGCATATGGGTAGCGACTTGTTGAGGTGAATGCATCGATCACCCAGCTCACCTTGCCATTTTGGACAACTGGGTAGGGGTCGGCATCGTAGGTGAGAAACGGTGCAAGTTTTTGCACACGTGCGCGCACATCACGCACGAGCAAAATTTGTGATTCGTCGTTAATGAGATTTGAACCAAAGAGGTTGAACTCACCGAAGTTCACTGCCATCGCAACACGGCGAAGTGTGGAACTCAATGAAATTCCTGTTGTTCCAGAATATGGCGTTGCCTTCAGCGTCGGGCAAGGCTGTTCTTCTTTCGACGTATTGGTAACTGCATAGTCGAGCGCGGTGTCGCCAAAGTACAACTGCGGTTGCTTCACACCTATATCAATATAAGAAGGTCGCCCGTCATCGGTGACGGTACTTGCTGGAGCAGCCACGATGCCGCAACCATGGGTGAACAAGAGATGGCGCGATACCCATGTGGCATTGGGAATTCCTGCGGAGTTCAACTCGCGCGGTGCCAGCATTACCTGTTGCACTCGGCCGTCTACTGTGTAGCGGTCAACGTCGAGGTCGCGAATTGCATAAAACGATGCGAGGCCTTGGTCGAGTGCAAATCGATCGCGCATTTCGCCTGGGTCAAGTTGGCGAACATCGCGCAACGGACCAGCGTCTGCAGCAACATCTTTTGCAGCAATTGGAGCAACATCAAAACTCTCATTTGCAATTTTGGTTAAACCCAAAGCAGATTTGGTTGCATTGAGGTTTCGCTCAATGTAAGGAAGCTCGCGGGAACTCACGTTTGGCTGCACAACAAAGCGCTGAATAACAGCTGGGTAAATAGTGCCAGCTACTACTGCAACGATGGCCCAGAGGCCAACAGCAAGCACAGGCAAACGCCAACCGCGTTGACGAACATTCCATAAGAGCAATGCAGCAACGGCAACTGAAACGAGGATCATTAAGTTGAGCGCAGGGAGCTGGGCTTTGACATCGGTGTACGTTGCGCCGTTTACCACACCACGTGTGGAACGTGTGAGGTCGAAACGCGAGAGCCAGTAGTTCGCTGCACGTACCAAAGCCAAGCAGGCGAGCAATACCGACAGATGAACTTTTGCCTGAGGAGTCACTCGCTCGGCTGTTCCTTGCAGGCGAATAGAACCATTGATGTAATGCAGAAAAGCAATGACAATTGAGATAAGGACAAGTGCCCCAAATGCCCACGCAACTAAGAACTCTAGGAACGGAAGTTGAAATACATAGAACCCAATATCTTTGTTAAAAAGTGGGTCGACAACACCGAAGCTTTGGTTGTTGCGGAACATCAACCACTGTTCCCATTGCGCAGCAGCCGGCAAACCAATGAGAACACCAAGCACTAGCGCCAAAATTGTGCGGATGAGTTTGCTTCGTTTCTTGAGAGCAGCACGCAGCGGGATGAGTGTTCGTTGCTCATCGGAATCGGGAACAATGGCTGGAGCAAGACGATCGGCTACTGCCATGTTGAGCCACAAGAGAATGGCAAAGACCAAGCTGAAGACACCAATGAGGAGACCCTTAGCTCCAAGCACTCCCCACAACACATCGGTACGACCTATAGCTTGGTGCCACAGCACATTCACATAGAACGACGACAAACTTTTTGCCGACAAAATGAGTACGACAACGATGGCAATGACCACCGCTATAACAATGCGACCGCGATTCGGTTTTCCGATTTTGATTCGTGGTAATCGGGGAATACCAAAGGGCGACGTGGACGAGTTATCTGAGGTGTTGCTCACCTCATGGAGACTACTGCTGCACTGGTGCGAGTAGGCAACGGCAGCCAGCATGAGCTAGCGGATGAAGATTTCCCGTAGGAAATTCCTTGCCGAGTGCAATAGAACCTGCGAGTGAATTGTCTTCCGCGTCGGGGCATTCTGGACCATTCGGATCAACCATCCAACACACTTGTGTACCTGGTTTTACTCCTGCAAAAAATCCACGGCTATAAGACAAGCAAGCGATGTCGTCAACTTGTTCATCAATATGTTGACTCTTCCACTGCCTGTAGACCCCGCGTAACGCCTTTGCCATCGCAACGCGATCTGTGCCGTTTTGTTCAATCGCTTTTGCTAGACGATCACGCAACGGTTTTACCAGTTGAACACCGATTAATACATCAACTGTAGGAATAACATCGGTGACTTTTGCACTCTTTGCCGCACCTTTGGCCGCAGCCATGATGTCTTCAGAAATTGCATCGCCATAGCGCTTTGCATGCACTTCTTGTTCACCAACCATCGCATCGACCGTGAGCGCATTTTTCTTTCCACGCAAATATTCAAGAACTTCATTTTCTTCATCGGCAAGCACACGCTTTAACTTGCGTGACATTGCAACAACGACAGGCGCAAGCACTTCATCACGTTTAGCGAAAGCACCGGCGTCGTGCATGGGTTGAACTGGCACAACTGCGGCTGCAGTTTCCTCTACCACTTCTGCTTTTTTCGTTGATTTGCGTGGCTCAACAACTTTTCCACCAGATACGGCATTGCTTGCTGCTTTGTCGACAGTTGCTTCACGCAGACGTGCGAACAAGTTTTCTACTGCCTGCGCGTTGGCGTCACTCTTTGGTGCAACAGTTTTGTCAACACTTGGATGTTCTGGGTTGACCCCACCTGAAGTTTCTGGTCGAGGGCGATCTTTAGAAAAAAGATTCACTACGTTCGACTTTTCATCTTCCACAACCGCGGTGGTTTCTATAACTTCAACGGCTGGGGTCTCTTCAACAATCGCTTCAACGACTTCCATTTCAACGAGCACTTCTTCGACAGGTGCTACTTCTTCAATAACTTCAACCGCAACTTCTTGTGTTGCTTCAGGCTCAATTTCTTCTAATTTTGTGTGGTCGAAAAGCTCAACCACTTCAGGCGATTCTGCCTCTGCCTGTGTTTCTGCTTCAGCTTCTGCAAAAGCTTCCACCACTCGTTCCAGCACAATGGTTGGTACGGGCCCGGTAGTTGGAGCCAAATTGATGTATTCACGTGGCAGGTCGTGGTCGACCGAGACCAGACCCGTCATCACATCGTCTGTAGCTAAACGGGCACGTTCAAATGCATTCAATAACCGGTCGCGATTATGAATGAGTTGTTCAATTTGTTCACGAGCAAGTTCGCGACGTCGCGCAAGTTCGGTAAGAACCTTTTCCCGATATTCGCGAGCTTCATTCACCATGTCGCGACCTTGCTGCTTTGCAAGTTCAATTTCAGCTTCCGCATCGGCAGCGGCATCTTCACGGCGGCGAACAGCCTCTAATTCAGCTTCTTCACGCAAGCGTGTTGCATCGGAACTCGCTTCTTTCACCAAACGAGTGGCGGCCTCTTCGGCACGAAGGCGAATTTGGCTGCTGGCTTCGCGCGCAGTACCAAGTACCCGAGCGGCTTCTTCGCCCAACAGCGCAGTTACCACTTCTTCGTCGAGCATTCCTGGGGCAGACATCCCCCGTGTTTGCATTGCTTTGAGTTCGCTCTCGAGGAAGCGCTCGCGCTCTTGGAGGCGGGCCATCTCGGCTGACACCATGCGCAAAAAGTCACGAACTTCGGTCTGATCGAACCCGCGACGGCTGACATTGAAAGAAGCCGCGCTCACCGCTGCAGGCGAGGAAGGGTCGGGACGTGAGAAAGAGATCGCCATTTCAAAGACAATACGCTGTATCACCCCTCTTCTTGTGGCATTCCCCATGCCACACAAGGTGCAACCTTATTGTTTCAGCCCACCACCGTATTTTTGCAGCACCTTGAGCGCCTCGTCGAGAGTCTTCACCGGAATCACCGCAAACGACTTCCCCGCTACCGCTTTTGCGTCGGCAATTTCTTCTTCTGTCTGCGCTGCAGGTACCAAAAACACCTTTGCCCCCGATGCTTTCACTGCAACTGCTTTTTGATGCAATGCCCCAATTGCCCCAACATTGCCGTCTTCATCAATGGTTCCCGTTATTGCCACTTTGACATTCCCCGCCAATGCGCCAGGAGTGAGTTCATCGAGCAGTGACAACGTAAATGCAAGACCAGCCGATGGCCCACCTATGGAGTCGGTGTTGATATCAACTTCAAAGGGAACTTCAACAGTGCGTGTATCGGCCGGCACAAAGCCAATAATGGCTCGACTGGGGTCGCCAGGGCTCGGAATGAGCCGCACTTTGACGTCGCGACGCGATTTATTGGCGTCGCTATTCAAGTCGTGAATGGTGAGTGTGACCACCGAGTTGAGTTGAGCGCCTTTCATGGCCTCGAGTAAAACGTCCAGAGTTGGCGTTGGTTTTCCATTGACCGCGTCGATGACATTGCCAGGTTCCAACACCTTGCATGCAGAATCGACAGTAGGTGCTTCATTGCAAATGACTTGTTCCAAAATGATTGCGCCGTACTTGAATGACACCTCATAGCCCAGGCGCTTGAGAGCAACATATTCAGCTATTTGCTTGGCGCCAATCATTGCTTGGTAACCCAATCGACGTTGCGCAGTGGGGTTCACATTTCCAAAACGTTGCTTTTTTGTTTGCACGTTGATGTCGGCATCGACCCATCCCACAAAACTTTCTAATGCGGTGAGTTGTGTTCCAAATGCGGTGACAAAAAGAAAGGGATTTTCTGAGGTGTAGCGCTGTGCGCCGTCGAACGAAAGACGCGGCCCCACGGCATTGGTTTCACCGGGAGCAGTCTCCCACCGTTCTATAGGTATTGACCCCGAGACCACAATGGCCAATGGCACAAGCCAAGCCAGAGTGAGAATGGGCAAAGCCCACCACAAACGCCTGTGTGGCGTGGCAGGTTGCGGCGGCGGAGGTACCATTAGTGGCATCGTGCTCAATAGTTTCTCCGGGGTTAACTCAGTCATATCGCTCTCGATTGTTGCACTCTCGAATAGTGATGTCACCATACGAGCAGTTGTAGTGGCCTTCCTCGCTTGCATCGCCATCTTTCTTCTGGGTCGGGGCGGCGCGGCACAAAACCTCATCGACAAGTTCCTCAGCAATGGCGCAAAAAGGGCTCCTCAGCCAGTTCTTGTGCGGGTCGACCGTCGCCAACAGCCCGTCTATGAGGAACCCACCCCTACACGCAAAGCCCAGTCGTCGGCGATGTTGCTAGCGATCGCCGTTGCTGTGGGTGCCACCTTGGCCTTTGCTCTTTCATTTGTTGTGAGCTCAGCTGTTGGTTCCATTACAGGGTTGCTGAAGTAAAAGTCTTCTTCGCTCGCCATTCACCATGCAAGCCCACGAAGTATTACTCGCTAGCCATGAAGGCAACACTGAATTGCTGTTCACAGCCTTCGCACACGACAACCACCATATTCGTTCACTCGCACTCCACGCGCTCTTGAAAAATAACGCTCTCACCGATGAGCAGGTACGCAGCGCCGAAGTAGACCCCTCGCGTTTAGTGCGTCACCGCTTGGCTCAACTCGGTGCAGTGGAACCACGCGTCAACCTCTCCATACTTTTGCATGATGTCGATTTCGCCGTTGCGGAAACTGCTGCATGGTCGTTAGGAGAACGAGTCGATGTGACACCTGAAGAGTTTGCTCTGCTACTCGAAGGCGGCGCGCACCACGACCACGCAATTGTTCGCGAATCATGCATTGCCGCGCTAGGAGCCATCGGCAACCCGCGGGCCGTGCCAGTTATTTTGGAAGGCTGCAACGACAAACCCGCCGTGCGCCGTCGTGCCATTTTGGCCCTCGCCCCCTTCGACGGGCCAGAAGTAACGGCAGCGCTAGAAAAAGCTCTTCTCGACCGCGATTGGCAGGTGCGCCAAGCCGCCGAAGACCTTCTCGCCATTGAAAAAGAACTGTAAACCCTCACAATTTGCCGCAGGGTACCGATACCCACTCTGAGCCAGAGAAGTTCTAACGTAAAGCCATGGATGCTGCACTAATTGAACGGCTCACTCGTGAAATGGAAGCGCAATTTGCTCGCCCAGGCGAACCTGCTGGCTTCCCCAAGTTCCACGACATTTCAGTTGATCGATACATCACCGATGAGTTCTATGAACTTGAGCGCAAACATCTGTGGTCAAAGGTCTGGGTCATGGCGGGTCGTGCCGAAGACATTCCCAACCCCGGCGACTACTTCACATTTGGCGATTTAAAAGTTCCCATCGTTGTCGTGCGCGGCAACGATATGAAGGTGCGTGCCTTCTATAACACGTGTCAACACCGTGGTGCACCTGTTGTTCGCGACAAAGTGGGTTGCGCCAATCAACTCCGTTGTCAGTACCACGGCTGGGTGTACAGCATCGACAACGGAAACCTCGTCAGCATTCCCGATGAACGTGACTTCATTGATTTTTGTCGCGAAGATAAATCACTCAGTGCCATTTCCTGCGATGTTTGGCAAGGATGGGTGTTTGTGAATCAAGACCCCAATGCAGCGTCGCTCCAAGAATGGTTTGGTGTGCCGTTCGCGCAAATGGAAGAACTAGCCGGCGAAGAGTTGCGCGCAGTTGGCCCCCGCAGCATGACCATTCCGTGCAACTGGAAAGTAACTGCCGAAGCATTTTTCGAGGTATATCACTTCAAATTCATTCACGACCGCGGTGGCTGGTCGGCACTCGACAATCGCGGGGCAACCATG
>JBIKNT010000098.1:0-5895 GCA_044358465.1 Ilumatobacteraceae bacterium | reverse complement strand
CGTTGAAGGTTTGGTCTTTACGGATCTGTGGGAAGTAGCTGGTGAGGGTGACGGGTACACGTGGCGTCGTGGCAACCCGTATCTTGTTGACGCAAAGTGGCCAAATAGGCGACTGGATTACTTGTTCGTATCGTGGCCGCGTCGGAAAACTATTGGGAACCCATCGAGCATTTGGCTGGCGAGCGTAGATCCAGTTGACGGTGTGCAGGCAAGTGACCACGCTGCCGTGGTTGCCAACATTCATTTAGGCCAAGACCCGCATTAAACAATTGCGTTAGCTGCTTCGTTGAGCCCGTACTCATAAGCAAGCAGCGCTTTTTCTTTGTTGAAAAGATGTTGGGGAAGCGTCGCGATATGGGAGGTCGACTCCTTCGGAGCAAAAAGCAAAATACGCCCTGCATGCCTTTCTTGCCACTCTTTCATCTCGCGTCGCATTTTGCGTTCCACAAAAGAGCCAAACGGGCCAAACATTGCACCGGCAAGCGGGGCAACAACAATGAGAGTTTCCGATGGGTGCGCCCAGTCAACGCTCACGCCCGAGCGAACGCCTCCATCAATGTAGAAATGTTTGCCGAGTTTCTGAGGCGCGAGTAAACCAGGAACTGCTGACGATGCTGCAACAAGTGATGACAAGGGGAAATCAGACGCACTGAGTTCAGTTCGGCGTAATTGGGGAAGTTGGCAGGCGACAACATGCACTAACGCATTGTTCGCTTTTCCAAACACCTTTTCTGCTGAGGCAGCAAGCACTCCCGATTTCGGATTCGGGAATCGGGGAATAGGAAGAGTAGCCAGCGCACTGAAGGGAACTCCAAGAGCGGTGGCAGCCGCGACCCATGAACCTGCAGAAGTTCCCAGCATCGGACTGTTTGCTAAATCAATGCCTCTCTTACGCAGGCCATCAACAACGCCGATTCCATACCCAATGCCAAAGAGGCCTCCGCCGCCAAAGACGCCAGAGAACTGCGGATGGTGGGTCATCCTCTACTTCTCGGCGCAAATTGTTGCAAAAAACGATACATACGGCGCCGAGAACACTCCTGTTAGTTCCAGGCGCAGGGCATGCGCTTGATGCCGTTGATGAAGTTGCTCTGCAGCATTGCTGGCTCACCAGTAATGCGCATCTTGGGAAGACGACGACGAATTTCATCGAACATCACCGCAATCTCTCGGCGTGCAAGGTTTGCACCTAAGCAGAAGTGTGGGCCACCGGCACCGAAACCAATTTGTGATGGTTGTGGTATGCGCAAAACATCAAACAGGTGTGGGTTGGTGAAGACACTTTCGTCACGGTTGCCCGAGTTGTACCACATCACGAGTTTCTGGCCTTCCTTAATCTGAAAGCCATTGATGTCGGTGTCTTGTGTTGCCGTACGGCGGAAGTGAATCACGGGTGATGCGTAACGCACAATTTCTTCCACAGCGGTCTTTGTATTCTTGTCGAAATCGTTCCACCAAATCTCGCGTTGATCAGGGTGGTCGGTAAGAAGTTTCATCCCGTGGCTGATGGCATTGCGTGTGGTTTCATTTCCCGCAACAACGAGCAAAATAAAGAACGAACCAAACTCTTGAGTGGTGAGGCGTTCGCCGTCGACTTCGGCATGCATCATGACCGATGTGATGTCGTCCACTGGGCTCTTCAGACGATCTTCGCCCA
Source organism: Ilumatobacteraceae bacterium (assembly GCA_044358465.1). Taxonomy (GTDB): domain Bacteria; phylum Actinomycetota; class Acidimicrobiia; order Acidimicrobiales; family Ilumatobacteraceae; genus F1-20-MAGs119. Next base: position 4,238 of record JBIKNT010000098.1, on the reverse strand, counting down.
ATGCTTGCGCGTAGTTGAACATCTCTAAGCCAGCCATGAGGAGGTCGTCGATGCTGGTGACAAGCTCTGGGTCGCCAATACCAAGGATGGTGTTGGTCCATTTGAAAATTTGCGCGTAGTCAGCACGTGGAATGCCCATCATCTCGCAAATGATTTCCAGAGGAAATGGAGCAGCAATTTCATTAACGAAGTCACACTCACCGTTGGGGAATTTCGCAAGGAGATTATCAACTAATTCAGTTGCCTTATTGGTAACAAAATCTTCAACGCGCTTAATTTCTTTCGGTGCAAAACCTTTCGACACAATGGAGCGCAAACGGAAGTGCTTAGGGTCATCCATTGCAATGATGGAGCCAAAGAATTCGTTGAGTTCCACGGTGAGGTCGGCAATGTTTGAACCTTTGCCGCTGCAAAATAGTTCAGGGTGGCGACTCACATGCCAAATGTCGTCATGACGTGTGAGAGCGATATAGCCAGGGCCGCGTGGAATGGGGGAGTCTTCAAATTCCCATTCTTCAAAAAACTGATATGGCGACTCTTGGCGCAACGTATGAAATGCTCCTTCGCGATACGCACGATCTTTCGCCCAAAACTCTGGGTTTGAGATATTGATTTCGGAGAGGGGTACCTTGGCAATATTCATGTACCCGATGGTAGGACGGATCATGCATATGCGTGAACTCTCTGCGAACATATCTCGGTGAGTTTCTCGGATGTTGACCCTGAACCGTTACATGAGTTCACGTTTTTTGTTGATGCGGAAACGTATATGTCTTATGGCGGAGAGCTCGATGCCACCGAGCAAGACCTGCGCGACTTAGGAATCGAAACCGTCGATATCCCGCGGGGCTATGCAAGCGATTTGGGGGAGCGCATTCCCATCAGAGTGCGGGCAACAGCGCGGGGGTTGAAGGCGTACGCCCGGCTTATTCACCTGCATGATCCCCTGCAACTAGAAGAGATGCAGAGGGTGATCTCAAACAGGTCATAGTTGGGCTTGGAGCACAACCTTACCGATGGGTAAGTTATGGGGGTGCCCGTTCGGGGCCGCATTACATACAGGGGTAGTTATGCCAGAAGCAGTTATCGTCGCCACCGCTCGTAGCCCAATTGGGCGTGCAATGAAGGGTTCGCTCATCGACCTGCGACCCGACGATATGAGCGCGCAAATTGTGCGTGCACTCATGGCGAAGGTTCCACAAGTAAAGCCATCTGATGTGGAAGATCTCATGCTGGGTATTGGTCAGCCTGCAGGTGAAGGTGGATTCAACATCGGCCGTATGGTTGCCATACTCGCTGGCCTCGACGATGTTCCTGGTGTCACCGTGAACCGTTACTGCTCATCTTCATTACAGACCATTCGCATGGCTGCTCATGCCATTCGCGCCGGAGAAGGCGACTGCTTTATTGCTGCTGGTGTAGAAACCGTCAGCCGTTACGCATCGGGTGCGAGCGACGTTGCGCCGAACCCCATTTTCAAAGAGCCAGGTGCCCGCACACGTACGCGTTCAGAAGGTGGCCACGGCGTATGGACTCCACCAGTCGGTTTACCCGATGCATACATTGCAATGGGTCAAACTGCAGAGAACGTTGTTGAAGTAGAAAAAGTTTCGCGTGAAGATATGGACCACTTTGGTGTGCGCTCACACAACCTTGCCGTAGCGCATCAGGAGAATGGTTTCTTCGAGCGTGAAATTACTCCGCTCACATTGCCCAACGGCACAGTTGTGTCAAAAGACGATGGCCCACGTGCCGGCACAACCTATGAAGCAACGTCACAGTTGAAGCCAGTGTTTCGCCCCGATGGTTCCATTACAGCTGGCAATGCTTGCCCGTTGAACGATGGTGCAGCAGCGGTCATGGTGATGAGCGATACCAAAGCAAAACAACTTGGTCTTACTCCACTTGCTCGCATTGTGTCGAGCGGTGTGTCGGGTTTGAACCCCGAGATCATGGGTCTTGGCCCCATTGAGGCTTGCCGCCAGGCGTTGAAGCGTGCGGGCATGACCATTGATCAAATTGACTTAGTGGAAATCAACGAAGCATTTGCTGCACAGGTTCTTCCATCAGCAAAGCACTTGGGTATTCCAATGGAAAAACTCAACATTCATGGCGGCGGCATTGCTCTTGGTCACCCATTCGGTATGACCGGTGCGCGCATCATGGCAACTCTCATCAATGGTTTGCAGTGGGAAGACAAAACTTTCGGCATGGAAACCATGTGCGTTGGCGGCGGCCAGGGCATGGCAATGATTGTGGAGCGCCTCAACTAGTTAATGCGTTAGAGCAAGTGGTGCTTACGTGCCATGAGCTGTGCAGTAGTTGATATCAACAACATCAAGCAGGCTGCAACAATGAAAGTTGTTGCGGGTCCGTAGCGCCCGTAGAGCAGCGGGCTTGTGAATGCCATCAGCGATGCAGCAACGAGATTGCTCGCACCCGACAAACCTTGTGCTGCTGCTGCGCGCCCTGGAGGAGCTACTGCGGCCATTGTTGCTTGTGATGCAGGAACAGAAATGGCCTGGAACACGCCTTCCACCATGGAAACGATGATGATGGCAACCGGGGTAGTAAACAATCCGTAACTTCCCGTAATAGGGGCAACAATGAAGATTGCATACAACGCAACGCGTAGAGCTCCCCATTTGTCAGCGAGTTTTCCGCCGTAACGCGAGAGCAGCACAAAGGGCAACCCATACAACAAAAATGAGAGTCCCACAATGAAGTTGGTCGCTCCACGGTCGGTGAGGTAGCGATCCCACAAGGCGTCATAAACGCCAATGGGTAAGAAGAGGCTCATGGTGGTGAGTGCAGCAATGCGCACACCGGGAAAACGGAACAGAGTCAAACTGAGTTTGCTTGACTCTGAGCTGTGTTCGAGTTGAGGCAAATGTTTCACCGCCAAAACAAGCGCTGCAAAGAGCGCTATTCCAGCAAAAACAAGAAACGTGGAGCGCAGCCCCAGTGGGCCGAGCAGTATTCCACCAAGGAATGGTCCGCCCACAATTCCTGCAGTTTCCATGCCGGCAAGTCGGCCGAGTCGTTCGGCTGCTCTGCTTTTGTCGAGGTGTGCCGCTACTGCGCGCGCTGCGGGTTGTGTGCACCCGAAGGAAACACCCACAATGGCGCGAGCAATGATGAACTGCCACAAGGTGTTACCGAAAGCAAAAAGGACTGAACCGCAACATGCGAAAAGCAGCCCAAGAACCATAAGGTTTTTGGGCTGACGTGAATCGGCATAGGGCGCTAAAAAAACTTGAGTGACGAGGCCTACGAAGAATCCGCTACCTGCAATGAGGCCCAAACCAGCATCACCAAAGCCGTACTTGTCTTGAAGGTCGCTGAGTGCTGCAAAGATGATGGAGTTCGATACCGCAGTTGCAAAAACAGCAAACATCAAGACACTGATTGTTGCGGTATCGCGTTCTTCCTTGCTGTGGTGTTTCGCAGTGCTCATGAAAAGTCTTTAGCGTTGTGAAGCTTCATGCAACACAGCTTCATTGAATGTTGGCCAGTACTCCATGCCCCATTCAGTGAAGTCGCGATTCGCGAGCATCACGCATGCAACGTCGGCAACAGGGTCGACCCACAAGAAAGTGCCGGTTCCGCCGAAGTGGCCCCACGTTGCGCCGCTATTACTTGGCGCGGTCCAATGCGGTTGCTTAGTTCCACGTAGTTCTGGCCCTAAGCCCCATGGGCAGGGGTCGAATCGGCCGAGACTCGGAACAACGCCTTCAAGGCTGGGGAACTGAGCAGTGGTGACTTCGCGTACTGTTTCGCGCGACAAGAGAGTGGGGCGACGCAACTCGGCTGTGAAGAGTGCGCAATCGGCAATGTTGCTGCGCACATCTTTTGCGGGGGAGCCCTCGAGCACTGTTGCAGTGAGATGCAACGGTACACACACTGCTTCGTGGAGGTATTCGTCGAAGGCCATCTCTGCACGTTGTGCAATATGGTCGGCCAACATTTCTATTCCCGTGTTGGAATAAATGCGTTTGCGTTCAGGTGAGGTAATGGCATTCACACCATCGAAGGAATAGCCACCGGCATGGCACAGCAAGTGACGAACGGTGCAACCTTCTTGGCCAACGGGGTCAGCAAGCGAAATGGTTCCATCTTCAACGGCAATCATTGCTGCCCAGGCAGTGAAGAGTTTGCTCACAGACGCAATGCGTACTGTTTTTGCAGTGTCGCCGTGGGTGAAGGTTTCACCGCGCCTGTTGATGACTGCGACCGCA
>JBIKNT010000006.1:0-18712 GCA_044358465.1 Ilumatobacteraceae bacterium | reverse complement strand
GCGATTCGGTCGCATTGCGAGTGCCGGCACCGAGAAGATCGCCGGCGCGGGACAGTGATGGTGACGGGATGCAACACCCAGATGTTTCGCTCACCGGCAGTCTCTCGGTCGGCAAGATGGCTAGCTCCAACTCCGCCCGCTACTGTCTCGCTCGTTCCGGGGAGAAATCCCGGCGGCACTCGTTGGCCGAGGGGCTGCCGGTGAGCGAAACAACTGTATTTTCCCACGACCCAGTGATGCTCAACGAAGTTGTTGCCGTGTTTCGCACGGTGCCACGTGGAGTTGTTATCGATGCGACCTTGGGTGGCGCAGGACACTCGTTGCAATTGCTGTCGAGCAATAGTGACATCTCTATTCTCGGTTTAGATCGTGATGAACTTGCCATAACAACGGCAAGTGAACGCCTAGCGGCATTTGCGGAACGCGCAACTGTGCGTCGAGCTCGTTTTGAGCAAATTGATGACGTGCTGGAGTCGCTACACATCGATGAAATATCGGGGGCACTTTTTGACCTCGGTGTTTCCTCGCCACAACTCGACCGCTCTGAGCGCGGCTTTTCTTACCGTGTCGATGCCCCCCTCGACATGCGTATGGACCAAAGTCAGTCGCTCACTGCGGCCGAAGTGGTGAATACCTATGAACGTGGCGAACTCATTCGCATTCTGCGTGAATATTCAGATGAGCGCTTTGCATCGCGCATTGCCGACGCCATCATCGCAGCGCGACCATTACACAGCACAACCCAGTTGGCTGCTGTTGTCACCACGGCAATACCTGCAGCAACGCGTCGCACTGGTGGACACCCAGCAAAGCGGACTTTTCAAGCCATCCGCATTGAGGTCAACGCTGAACTTGATCAATTGCCACGTGCATTAAAGAGCGCAATTCGCTACACCCGCACAGCGGGGCGTGTTGCTGTGATTTCTTATCATTCGGGCGAAGACAGAATCGCTAAAAACATTTTGCGCGAAGCAGAAACCGGTGGTTGTACTTGCCGGGCCGATTTGCCATGTGGCTGTGGGGCAGTGCGACTCGTGAAACGAGTGCGCTGTACAGAGACGCCAACCTCCGAAGAACAGCTACGTAATCCGCGAGCTCGTTCGGCACGATTGCGCGTCGTTGAAAAACTTGCTCCTGCGGGGGTGAACTGAAATGGCTCGCAATATGTCATTCCCCGTCGATCAGTCGCTGCCGATTGATGGGGTTGTCGCTCCCTCTCGCCCGCGTTTGGTGCAGACCCAGCGAGGTGGCAGGGCATTTTGGGTGCTTGTTGTTTCAGCGGCACTTGTTTGTGGCGTTTTTTTCATTGCGGCTTTGGTTCACGTGGAGCTAGCGCAACAACAGATGAAGTTGGACTCTCTCACCAAAACAGTTGCGATGGCACGAGACAACTACAACGTATTGCGTCATGAACGCTCACTTCTCATTTCGCCCGACAACTTGTCATCTCAAGCAGCTCGTCTCGGGATGAAGCCATCGACACAGGCTCGTTTTGTTGCTATTGAGCCAGACATTATTGCTGGGGTTCTAGCATCGACCGGAGATCTCAGCGATGCGGTGGCTCATGATGAGCAATCGCCGCTCAATGAATTTGGTCAATTGAAATCTGAAATAGGTGGCGCACCGTGACCACGCGAGTGAAGGGAAGCGCTCCGCGTTCATCTTCAACTGCACCTCGAGTGGTGCGTAGCCATCAATCAACAGGGCAGAAGCAGAGATCTCATTCGCGGCCAAGTGCGCAACCGCGCTCGCGTACAACAGAGCAACGCCAGCGCCATTTACAGCCAGTGCGTGCCCCGAAGAAAAAGACCCGAATGCTCAATGTGCGTCGTAATCCTTTTGTTGCTGCACCAAGTTTGAAAAAGAGACTGCGCTGGGCTTTGGCGTTACTTCTCATTTTACTTGCCATATTGGTTCGTCAAGTCTCTGAGTTGCAGATATTTGGCGGCGATCAGTTCCGTGCAGCTGGCGAAGATATTCGTGTTCGAGCAACAACCCTCCCCGCAGAACGTGGTGCAATTTTCGACCGCACAGGTCAAGAAATTGCGATGTCTGTACCCATGAGAACCCTGTATGCCGATCCGAAGGCCGTCACCGACCCTGTGGGTGCAGCCAAGGCAGTCTCGAGCATGTTGGGATTCGATGCGGCAAAAGAAGCTGAATTAGCTGCAATTTTTGCCGCACGTGAGTCAAACTTTTCATTTATTGCGCGCCAAGTTGACCCAAAAATTGTCAAGGCAATTATCGCATTGAAAATTCCTGGTATCGGTTCATATGAAGAACCGTCGCGCACCATTGTGGGTGCTTCAGCTAAATCTGTTGTCGGCAAAACAGACACCGATGGAGTGGGTACGGCTGGTTTAGAACTGAAGTACAACGACATTTTGACGGGAACAAATGGGCGATTTGTGCGCGAACAAGACAACCAAGGTCGATCAATTCCGGGGTCGAATACAGAAGTGGAGCCACAACCAGGCCAAGATTTAGTTCTCACTCTTGATCGATCAATCCAGTATCAAGTCGATCAGATTCTTGCCGAGCAGGTCGCGCGTATTGGTGCCCGTGGTGGTACTGCAATGGTGATGAATTCAAAGACTGGCGATATTTATGCAATGGCAAACGTTCGGCGCAACGCAGCTGGAACCTTTACCAATACCTCCGGCAACTTTGCAGCAGTTGATGCCCACGAAACAGGCTCGGTTGCAAAAGTGTTTAGTGTCGCAGCCGCAATTAATGAAGGGGCAATAACTCCCGAGACGACCTTCCATGTGCCCGGTGCCCAGGTATTTGACAACTTCCTCATTCGCGACGCATACCCTCACCCTTTGCAAGAGATGACGGTGAAAGAAATTTTGGTGAAGTCGTCAAACCTCGGAACAGTTCTTGCTGCCCAGCGTATTTCGAGTCCTACCCTTGAGTCTTACCTCCACGCTTTTGGATTCGGGTCAAAATCGGATCTAGACCTTCCCGATGAGAGCGCCGGCATTCTCAAACCAGTGAAGAAGTGGCAAGGTACTGAGAAAATCACTGTTGCCTACGGCTACGGATTCTCCTCCACTTCTGTGCAGATGCTTTCAGCAGTGAATGTCATTGCGAATAATGGTGTGTACGTAGCTCCGCGCCTTGTCAGTGCGGTCATCGACCAAAATGGCAAAACAAAGTATTTGGAACAGTCTTCTGCCCGCGAAGTACTGAAGCCATCTACCGCTGCGCAGATGAACCTCATGATGCGCGATGTGATTTGCTATGGCACAGGCACAAAGGCGCAAATTCCAGGAATGACTATTGCGGGAAAAACAGGAACTGGATACAAAATTCAGTCTGACGGTACATACGGTACTGACGAGGGTGGACGTAAGTACTTCGCTTCATTCGTTGGTTTCCTGCCTGCAGAGGATCCGCAAGTGACAGTTTTGGTATCGATAGACGAACCAGATGCAGGATCAAGAGACCGTTTCGGTGGTACGGCGGCTGCACCAGTGTTTGCCGAAATTGGTGGAGTCGTGTCGCGCGAGCTGCGCATCAGGCCAGCCGCAACAACACAACCATGTGGTCGAGTTGACCCGTACGCCCGCGCGAATGAAGCGGCCCGCTAAGCAGATGCATATCTCGCTACAAGATGTTGCTGTAGAACTCGCATCTCGTGGCTTGCTTGTCGCCGAGGTGGGTGCTGTTGCCGATGTTGCAATTGCAGATGTGCATCATGATTCGCATCAAGTAACTAGCGGCAGCCTCTTTTGTTGTATCACTGGGTCGGCATCTGACGGGCACCAATTTGCAAACGATGCAATAGGTCGCGGCGCCAGTGCCTTATTGGTTACTCAAGGTGGGCAATACATAGTGCCGTCTTTACATGTGCTTGACGATCGTCGGGCGATGGCCTATGCGGCTCATGTGGTTCACGGACGTCCGTCGACCGAAGTTCCGGTGTTTGGTATCACGGGCACAAATGGCAAAACAACAACAGCTGCAATGCTCGCTGCGATATTGGGTTGCGCCGGAGATTCTCCTCACGTTTTCGGCACGTTAAACAGCGTGAGAACCACTCCTGAGTCGACTGATCTGCAACGTGAGATGCGTCGGGCAATTATTGATGGCGCGCAATCGGTTGTGATGGAAGTAACTTCTCATGCACTGCAATTGCAACGTGTCGCTGGGGTGCAATTCGCTGCAGGTATTTTTACCAATCTGGGTCATGATCATCTTGATTTTCACGGCACGATGGAAAACTATTTTCTTGCAAAAGCAGAACTTTTTCGTACCACAACCACACGCGCAGCAATTGTCAATGTGGACGACGCTTGGGGTGTGAGGTTGGCAGATCTCATTGCGGGCAACTATGGAGGAGACAGCCTCGTGCGCGTGTCTGTCAACGAGGTACAGAATCTTGAAAGCACTCTTGGTCATAGCTCGTTCACCTGGCGTGGCAGAAAAATAGTTCTTCCGCTCGGGGGCCTATTCAACGTCAACAACGCTCTCCTTGCCGCAAGGGCTGCCGAGCTACATGGAGTATCGATAGATGCAATTGTGGAAGCGCTCGAGAGCCTTCCTGTCGTTCCTGGGCGTGTTCAAAAGGTTGTCAACGAGAGTGGTGTGCATGCTTTTGTTGACTTTGCACATACTCCCGATTCCTTGCGGGCAGTGTTGCTGTCTGCGCGAGAATCGGTCGGCAGTGGCCGTGTGATCGTGGTATTTGGTTGTGGTGGAGACCGCGACCGCGAGAAGCGACCCGAGATGGGAAAAATCGCGAGTGAACTTGCCGATGTTGCGATTGTGACCAGCGATAATTCGCGTTCAGAGGACCCTGTTGCCATCATCGCCGATATCTGCTCGGGAATGGGCAAAACTAGTGCGGTGAAAATTGTCGACCGTCGCGATGCGATAGCCCATGCGGTGAACATCGCTCAGAGCGGAGACGTTGTTGTCGTTGCGGGGAAAGGGCACGAAACTGTCCAACTCGTTGGTTCCTCACGCTTGCCCTTCAGTGACGTCGAGGAACTTGAGTTGGCTTTTGCACAGAAAGAGGCGGCCACTCAATGATTGCTGTCTTTATTGGTGGAGCCGTCGCAATGATGGGTTCGTTATTCGGAACTCGTTACCTCATTGGCTTTTTCCGCCGCATTGGTCGTGGTCAACCCATTTTGGGCAAGGAAGACCTCGGTCCAACTCACCACATGGCCAAACAAGGAACGCCCACTATGGGCGGTGCAGCAATTGTTATTGCGGCTTTTGTCGGGTGGTTTGTCGCGCATCTTCGCCATGGCCTTGCGTTTTCAAACCAAGCTCTCATCATGTGGGCGTGTATTTTTGTGATGGCCTTTATGGGGTTTCTCGATGACTTCATCAAAGTCCGTAAAGCCCACAACCGTGGAATATTTTGGAAAAAGAAGGGTTATCTCACCTTCGGTATCACAGTGCTTTTTCTGTGGTGGTTGGTCACTGCTACAAATGTGAGCAGCACTATTTCCATCACGCGTAGTTCATATCCCGGTTGGGACATCCCATGGCCGCTGTGGGTCATCTGGGCAGCCATCATGGTGTGGAGTGCCACAAATGCAGTCAATGTGACCGATGGCCTCGATGGTCTTGCTGGTGGTTCTGCATTGCTGTCGTTTCTTGCCTACACCGTTATTGCCTACTGGGCATTTCGTAACCCTGATGTATACGGATTAGTGAACCCTCTTGACTTGGCGGTGCTCGCAGCAGCCTTTGCCGGAGCCTGTGGTGGCTTTTTATGGTGGAATGCGGCGCCTGCAAAAATTTTTATGGGAGACGTCGGGGCACTCGGCATCGGTTCAGCGCTCGGGCTACTGGCTGTTACCACGAACACGCACCTTCTCTTATTACTCATCTGTGGCATTAACGTTTTTGAGGCGGGTTCAGTTGCGGTGCAGATGGGCGTCTTTAAGGCATCAGGACGCAAACGACGCATTTTGCGCATGTCGCCAATCCATCATCATTTTGAATTAGTGGGCTGGCCAGAAACTACTGTCATCATTCGTTTTTGGATTATCCAAGGAATTTGCGTAGCGACCGCCCTCGCAGTCTTCATTGGTGACTTCACACGTGGGGTTGGCCAATGACAAGAGTCTTGGTCTACGGGTTGGGCATAGCGGGAACATCAGTTGCCCGTGCACTTGTTGCACGCGGTCATGAAGTAGTGCTTGCAGATGATCATCTGTCTCGCCAACATGAACTGCTCGGACAAGAGATTGGCGCTGAAATTTTCCCTGCAGGAGATCTAGGGGCACTTGCTGCTTTGGTGAAAAGTGTCGACAGTGTGATGCCTGCACCAGGGGTACCCGAAACCCATCCGTTGTTTGCCATCTCCATCGATGCACAAAAAGAAATGCTGTCGGAAATTGAATTGGCTTATCGAAGGGAGCAGTTGCGCAGTGGTGGCCCTCGCCCCATACTTGCCGTCACAGGCACCGACGGTAAAACAACAACCACGCTCATGGCTGCTGCAATGATTCGGGCATCGGGAAAGCGTGTCGCAACGGTGGGGAACACCGAGACGCCATTCATAGATGCTCTCGATAGCGATGCAGAAGCTTTTGTTGTGGAGTGCTCTAGTTTTCGATTAACGCTCACCAGCACATTTCGTGCAAACGCTGCGACGTGGCTCAATATTGCGCCCGACCATCTCGACTGGCATCGCGATTTTGCTTCCTATGTGGCTGCAAAGGCTAAAATATGGGCCCATATGCAACCCGAAGATGCTGTTGTTGCGCCGTCAGCACACAAAGATATTTGCGGGGTGGCGCAAAAGAGTGCCGGCCGTTTCGTGTCTTTTGGCGACACCTCAGACAGTAACTATTTCTCTAGTGGCAATGAACTCGTTGGACCGCAGGGGGTTCTTCTTGCCACCAGTGCAATGAAGCGTTCTTTGCCTCACGATGTGCAAAACGGTCTTGCTGCCGCTGCGATGTGTCTAGAGAGTGGTGTAGCTACTCGGGCTGGGGTAGTTCAAGCACTGCAGGAATTTGAGCCCTCTCACCACCGCATTGAACTGATTGCAACAAAAAACGGTGTGCGCTGGTTCGACGATTCCAAGGCAACTTCTCCACATGCGGCACGAACGGCGTTGCGAGCTTTCCCGCAGATCGTTCTTATTGCAGGTGGGCGTAACAAGGGTTTGAATCTCTCAGAGCTTGCCCTCGAGCATGAACACGTAAAGGCCGTTGTGTGTATTGGTGAAAGTGCACAGGAAATTGCTGCGGCATTTTCCGGTTTGTGCCCCACTGCCTTTGCTACAAGCATGCAAGAAGCAATTGAGACTGCCGGTTCCTTAGTGAGCCCAAATGAAGTCGTACTGCTGTCACCAGCATGCACCAGTTTTGATTGGTACAAGAACTACGAAGAGCGGGGATACGACTTTGCAACACGTGTGAAGAAGTACGTTGGTCATGAGGATGCGCAACATGAAGGAGAAGGACGCCGATGAGTACTGTTGTTCCTGATCGTTCGCAGGCAGGTTTCTTGACAGTTGCTCAGCGTCGTCGAGCAACGCTCGACCGTTCTGGAGTGTCGAAAAAACGGCAAATGGCGACGCAGGCACCAACAGTTGCTTTTTATGGGCTGCTCATTGTGAGCGCATTGTTGGTGATGTTCGGTTTGGTAATGGTGCTCTCGGCATCGTCGGTCACTATGTTGCACAGCGGCAGGTCGGCCTTCGATGTCTTTTTTCGTCAACTTGCATGGGCTGGTATCGGGACATTCTTGATGTGGGGTACGTATTCATTTCCGTACCAAATGCTTAAAAGGTTTGCTCCCTTTATTTTCTTTGCAGCGTTTGTAGCAATGTTTTTACCGTTCGTTCCAGGCCTTGGTAATTCCGTCAATGGGGCGCGGGCATGGATTGGCGAAGGTGCATGGCGATTTCAGCCTTCTGAATTGCTGAAACTTGCAACTCTCATTTATGTGGCGCGCATTTTGAGCAAGAACCGCAGAGGCGAAACCGATTTGAAGATGCGACTTCTCAAGGTTGTGATTGTGCTCGTTGCTGCTGCCGGCATGTGCTTGCTACAAAAAGACCTCGGTTCGGCAATTATTTTCGGAGCAATAGTTCTTTCAATTGCATTTGTCGCCGGAACCTCGATCAGTCTCCTCTCAGTTGCAGGAATTTTTGGCGGCCTCGCTGTTTGGTTTTTCGTCAACATGGAAACGTATCGACGTCAACGTTTTACGGCGTTTCTTGACCCTGAGGGCAACAAGGGTCACTGGGGCTATCAGGTGTATCAGTCAATGATTAGCATCGCTAATGGCAAATTCACCGGTGTTGGTGTGGGAGACGGAGCCGGCAAGTGGGGCTATGTGCCTCTTGCTCACACAGACTTTATTTTCGCCATCATTGCAGAAGAACTTGGTTTCATCGGAGCCGTCGCAGTCATCGGTCTCTTTTTCCTTTTTATCATCTTTGGCATTCAAGCCGCACTTGGCGCACGCGATGTGTTCGGAGTGCTCATTGCCGGCGGAATCACTGCGTGGTTCGGTGTGCAGGCAATTGTCAACATTGGTGGCGTCACCGGAGCGATGCCAGTAACCGGACTCACCCTGCCTTTCATTTCATACGGTGGTAGTTCACTTCTCGTGACGATGGCCGCCACGGGTTTGCTGCTCAACGTCGCACGCCACATGAAGTGACTGCAACATGACTTCTTCAAGTTCAACGCGTGTAGTGATTTGTGGCGGTGGAACCAGCGGACACGTACTTCCAGCGGTTGCCATTGCTGAGATGCTTGAAGATGAAGGGCTGAACCCGATAGACATTCATTTCATCGGTACTCAGCGCGGTATTGATGCAAACATCCTTTCGCAAACGCAGTATCCGTTCACATTGCTGAATGTCATCGGCGCCAAGCATCAGCTCACACCCCGTGCAGTGCTTCATAATGTACGAATGTTGTTGCTGATGCGTCGAGCAACGCGAGAAGTTTGCAATGTGATGCGCGATTTTGCGCCACAAGTAGTCGTATCGGTGGGCGGGTATGGAAGTTTGGCGCCGATGCAGGCCGCTCGGAAGATGGGTATACCTACTGTAGTGGTCTCGTACGATTCACAACCGGGGCTCGCAACGAAGCGTCAGGCGCGCGATGCAAATGTGGTGACGAAATCGCACCCACATTCACCGCTGAGCAACGCAGTGTTGGTAGGGGCGCCAATTCGGCGCCATTTACGTCTTGCTGGGAAAAACGAGATCAACCCTTCGGTCAAAGATGTCGCTCGTGTAGCGCTTGGCATACCGCTCAACCAATTCGTCGTGGTCGTGATGGGTGGGTCGCTCGGTTCAGCACTGTTGAATGACGTGACAGCCCAATTGCGAAGTGCTGAACAATTGAAGTCTGTTTTTTGGTACCTCATTGCAGGTAGTCGATACCTCGAGAATGACACGCAACCAAAAATGCCGAACTGCATTCAAGTGGGTTACGAAACACGCATCCAAGAGGTCTATCAAGCAGCCGATCTTGTCGTTTCGCGAGCAGGGGCCAGCACCATTGGTGAAATTTCCACATTGGGTGTTGCAAGCATCTTGGTTCCATGGGCTCGAGCAGCAGATAACCATCAAGAACAAAATGCTCGCTTGCTCTCCGAAGTGGGCGCAGCAGTACTCATTACTGAAGAAGAATTCAGTGCGCAAAAAGCTGAGGAAGTAATTTCCGAGCTTGTACAGCACCCAGAAAAACTTGCAGAGCTGCGAAAAAATGCATATTTAGCGGGGGAATTGAATCGTCGGGCGGAACTGGGCTCGCTCATTGCTACCGTCGCACGTGCATCTGAATAAGGCAATTCATTCTTTATGTCCTCATCACACAGCAACTCAACTCATTCAAAGAATGGAGAAGTCTTTGAATTGAGTGCTGCACAACGTTTGCATGTCGTGGGCATTGGTGGGCCCGGGATGAGCGCTCTTGCGCGGGCTCTTGTTGCAATGGGCCACCGTGTTTCTGGCAGCGATATTCGCTCGAGCGAGAACATTGTGCAACTCAAAGAGTTGGGTATCGACATTTCTATTGGCCATAGCGAAGACCTTGTTGCTGGTTGCGATGCAGTGTGTGCATCGAGTGGGGTACCGAAAGACAATATTGAAATGGCTGCTGCACGGCGTGCGGGCATTCCAGCGTTATCTCGTGCTGAAATGTTGGCTGCCGTGTGTGCTTCGGGAACCGCAATAGGAGTTGCAGGTACTCACGGAAAAACCACAACAACCACTTTGGTATCGCTGATGTTGGGCGGGGCGGAAGGCAAATGTGGTTTTGTGGTCGGAGGTGATGCTCCTGGTCTGCAGACAAATGGCGCATGGTCGCCTACGAGGCTCTTTGTGGTGGAAGCCGATGAAAGTGACGGCACGCACGAAGTTCTGCCTCTACGCGGGGCCATCATCACCAATATCGATACCGATCATCTCGATCACTTTGGAAGCTTTGAAAACATCGTCAACAGTTTCTCGCGCTTCGCTCAGAATGTCGATGGCCCAACTGCCCTCTGTGTCGACGATCTCGAACTGAAGAAGATCAGTGACCATTTGAAGTCCATTGGTCATGAGGTCTTGACGTATGGCATTTTGGGCAACGATGCGAATGTTGGCTTATCTGCCACACAAATTGAAGCTACGGCTGCTGGCATGGCATTTGTGGTCAATATTGCTGCTGATGTTTTGCATGAATACAAAGGCGCACGTCGCTTTGGCGTCTCTCTCAGGGCTCGTGGAATGCATAATGTGCTCAATGCTCTCGGAGCTCTCGCCATTGCCCTGCGTTTCGGTGCAACTCAAGAAGTAGTTACTCAAGTGCTCGCTGAATTCCAGGGTGTTGCTCGACGCTTCGATATTCGTAGCGAAGAAGATGACATCACTTTGATCGACGATTATGCCCATCTCCCTACAGAGATAGCAGCAGTCGTGGGTGCAGCTCAAGGAATGATTGCGGGTCGTGGTCAAACATCGCGTCCCAACAGGTTGGTGTACGTTTTTCAACCCAACAGGTTTAATCGTATGGCACTCATTTCTCATGAATACGCCCATGCCTTTACTGGCGCCGATGTGGTTGTCATCACCGATATTTATGCATCGGGTACCGCTGTCATTGAAGGAGTCTCAGGCAAGTTGGTGGTCGATGCAGTGCGTGCGGCGTATCCGCACCTTCAAGTTGATTGGGTGCCGAAGCGCAGCGATTTGGCAGTGCATTTGGCCAACATGTTGAGCGCCGGTGATGTTTGTATTTCCAGTGGCTGTGGCGATATTGAAACCTTGCCCGCAGAAATCGCTTCTGAACGTCAAGTTAGGCAATCTGCCAAAGAGTTGAGAGACGCACAACTAGAAGTGCAGGAATATTTCCCATTGGCTGCACGCACCACTTACAAAGTAGGTGGGTCTGCCCGATTGTTTGTGGAAGTGGTGTCGCAAGATCAACTCATCACTGTTGCTGCTATTTGCTCACGCCGGCCCACCATGCCTGTTGTTGTATTGGGTCGTGGAAGCAATACCTTGGTCTCCGATGCGGGGTTTCAAGGTCTTTGTATTTCGCTGGGCGATTTTGGTCAAAGCATTGCGGTTGAAGAGTCCACACAAGAAGAGAACAGCGTGAACGTTGTCTTCTCGGGCGCAACACCTTTGCCAATAGCGGCTCGACAATTAAGTGCCTTAGGTGTCGCTGGTTTCGAGTGGGCGGTTGGTGTGCCGGGTTCTGTTGGTGGGGCAGTGCGCATGAATGCAGGGGGCCATGGTGCCGACATTGCTGCATCTTTGCATTCGGCTTACGTGATCTCTTTGAAGTCGGGTTGTCATGGTTGGGTTTCAGCGAACGAACTTGGTTTACGGTTCCGCGGTTCCGCACTTGGCAATCAACATGTGGTCACGTGGGTGAAAGTTGTGCTCGAGAAAAGCGCACCAGGTTGCGGTGATGCGCTCATCACCGAGATTGTGAAGTGGCGTCGCGATCATCAACCTGGTGGTCAAAATGCAGGGTCAGTGTTCATTAACCCCAACGACGGAGCTATTTCTGCTGGTGCACTCATCGACCAAGCCGGGCTCCGCGGATATCGACTAGGAACTGCATGCGTGAGTGAAAAGCATGCGAACTTCATTCAAAGCGATGCCGGTGGTACGAGTGCCGACGTGGTGAAGCTCATGAATATGGTGCAACAGCAGGTGCTTCGTCTCACTGGGGTGAATTTGCGCAGCGAAATTCGTTTACTTGGCTTTGCTCCAGGTGAAGCTCTCGCAATTGACGCAGAAAACTCCTTAGATAGTGAGAAACTAGAGACGCATCTCTGTTCAAAAAACCCAAAGTGACCCTCTCATGACAACTCCCTCACACGATGACGAAACTCAAGAGTTGCAGTCGGGGGAGTCGGTTCATGTCACCGGAGAAACTCCAGTTGTGCGATCTCTCGACGATGTGCCAGTTGAGGTACTAGAAGAACTCACTGAAGCTTTTGAAGGCATCTCTATTGTCGACGAAGATGGCCCTGAGTTTTTTGAAGGCCACGTGCTGGGTGGCTACGACATTGTCTCAGATGACGATCTCACGCACGCCCGACGTCCGCCACTAGTGGGAGAAGACAACGAGTTCACTCAGCCATTAGACCGATCAGACGACGGACAGCCACACCGCCGGTTTCGACGACGTCGCATTGAAGTGCGTCGTGAAGAGGGAAAGCGTCGCTTGCGTGTGGTGCTGTATGTATTGGTGCCAGTGCTGGTGGTTGCCATAGCGGTTCCCGTTTTGAACTCACCCTTATTCGGGGTGCGCACGGTCACTGTGCAGGGTGCAAAATACCTATCGCCAGAAGTTCTAGCGAAAGCCACGGCGCAAGTGAAGGGCAAGTCCATCATCTTTGGCGACTTGCATGCTGCAGAACTCACCTTGCGAGCAGATCCGTGGGTACGTGATGCAAATGTGAGTAAGCACTTTCCTTCCTCGGCGGTCATCGACATCGACGAACGCCAGCCTGTTGCGTGGTTCTTGGGCAGTGATAACCAGTCACGCGTCTTAGATGTTGAAGGGCATGTCATCTCGGTGCAGACGGGCCAGCCCACGCAGTACATGCAAATTACTGGAGTAGGCGATGCTCTTCTTGCGGGGGCAAAGGCCAATGAGGTGTATACGGCAGCGGCGCAACTCTCTGCGTCGTTACCTGAGGAAATCCAAAAGACGGTCTTAAATGTTGGTGTTGCCAACAACACCGAACTCCTCATGACCCTGCGCACAGGAACCGTGGTGATCTTCGGTCAGCCAAGTGATTTGCGGGCAAAACTTGTGGCTTTAGTGCTGGTTTTACGTCGGCAAGACCCGAAAAATCTGCGCAGCATCGACCTTTCGAGTGGCGACCCTATTTTTGATCAGAAATAAAAAGTGAGAAATCCTGCTTTATTGGGCGGAAATCCCACAGTTGAGCCTCCCCACGTGGAAACATGAGAACAACATTTCCTATCTCTCGGAGGTCATGGCCCATGGCCGGAGCACCCCAAAATTATCTAGCAGTGATGAAAGTCGTCGGAGTCGGCGGCGGTGGAGTCAATGCCGTCAATCGCATGATCGACGCTGGTCTCAAAGGCGTTGAGTTCGTTGCGGTCAATACCGATGCGCAAGCGCTTCTCATGTCCGACGCCGACGTCAAACTCGATATCGGTCGCGATCTCACACGAGGTCTCGGAGCCGGTAGTGACCCCGAAGTGGGTCAAGCCGCTGCAGAGTCACATCGTGCTGAAATTGAAGAGATGATGGCCGGCGCCGACATGGTGTTCATTACCGCAGGAGAAGGTGGCGGTACAGGTACTGGTGCAGCCCCAGTCATTGCAGAAATTGCACGCTCACTTGGTGCGCTCACTATTGGTGTTGTTACGCGCCCATTTGGCTTTGAAGGTCGTCGTCGTTCAACACAAGCGGAAAACGGCATCGCCAAGCTCAAGGAAAAAGTAGACACGCTCATCGTTATCCCTAACGATCGACTGCTGAGCGTTGCTAACGATAAAACGTCAGCAATCAATGCTTTCAAAATGGCAGACGATATTTTGTTGAACGGTGTAGCCGGCATTACAAGCCTCATCACCACACCTGGCCTCATTAACACCGACTTTGCAGACGTCAAGATGATTTTGGCTAATGCCGGAACCGCATTGCTGGGTATTGGTCATGCAAGTGGCGACAACCGTGCGGTGACTGCTGCAAAAGCAGCTATCACCAGCCCGCTTCTTGAAGCTCAAATCGATGGTGCGCGTGGAATTTTGCTCAACATTGCAGGCCCGTCAAGCATGGGTCTGTTCGAGATGAATGCTGCTGCAGAAGTAGTTCATGCTGTTGCTCACCCCGATGCAAACATCATCTTCGGTACTGTGATCGACGACGAACTTGGCGACGAGGTGCGAGTCACCGTTATTGCTGCAGGGTTCGAGCGCTGGGATGGCAACGAAAAACGCGCACCATTGCGTGCGGTCGACTCTCGTGCGTCTTCTAGCTCATCACCACGAAGTGTGTTCGCTTCAGATCCACTCGACACAAGTGGCGATGATGACGAATTCGATGTGCCTTCCTTTTTGAAATAACTTTGCAGTAGCTCTTGTCCAGCGCCGCTTCATCCTTTTCTCAACAACAAGTCATTCACAACGTTGGCGTTGTGCGTTCGGCTATCTCAGACATCTGCGGTGATGCCGCGAACTCAGTGCAACTTGTTGCAGTCACCAAGAATTTTGGGCCACATGCCTGGGACTGGGCTAGAGATGCTGGCTGTGATGCGGTGGGCGAGAACTATGCGCAAGAAGCGCTGGCGAAGACAAGAGACGCCGACACGGTCAACCGGTTGCCCCTTCATTTCATTGGGCATTTACAGTCAAACAAGCTGAGCGCGTTGTACGGAACAGTGCATACGTGGCAGACCATCGACAGAGAATCGGTCATCTTGGGCCTCGCAAAGTTGTACGCAACCCACGAAGGAGATGCACCCTCGGTTCTTTTGCAGGTGAATATTGCTGATGAGACCCAGAAATCGGGCTGCCACCCTCGTGATGTAGAGAAGTTGGTGGAACTGGCGCGCTCATCTCACTTGCATGTGGGTGGGCTCATGGTGATGGGTCCAACAAATGCAGACCCCATAGTGACGCGAGAGACCTTTCGTGAGGCACGCAAAATGTGTAATGAATTGGGTCTTTTAGAGTGCTCAGCAGGAATGTCGCATGATTACCAAATTGCCCTCGAAGAGGGCGCAACCATGATTCGTGTCGGATCTGCAATATTCGGTGAACGTCCCCAATAGAGAACGCCATGTCGTATAACCTATGGACATGTCGATGTGGAGACGCGCTATGGATTATCTCGGTCTAGGGGCCGATGAGAATTATGACGACTATGACCAGTCAATGGAAATAGACCGTCCCCAACGCAATGTGCGCTCAGGTTATGGCGTTGATCCTTCCGGTCGCATGCCTCGTCAACGCATGGAGCCTGAATACGACGACCACAGTGGAGCAATGCCGCAAGACACCGGCGGCTATCGCCGAGGTGTCGATGATTCTGGTTTGCAATTGCGTCCTGTTGGCTCACCACGTCAAAGCACTACTGTGCGTCCGTTGACAGTGAGCGGAGCCGAGCCCGCAACGGTGAAGCCTTTGCGTTTTGAACAAGCAAAAGAAATCGCCGATCGCTTTAAAGAAGGTCAGCCAGTCATCATGAACCTCGAGAGTTGCGACAAAGAAGTTGTTCGCCGACTCATCGACTTTGGAAGCGGTCTCTGCTACGCAATGAACGGTTCTATGGAGCGAGTTGCGACCGATGTATTTTTGTTGAAGCCTCCGGCATCACGTTCGCAGTACGAGTAATTTTATGCGTCAACTCTTATGTCAATTGTTGAGCATTTATGTGCTCATCGTTTTTCTTCGCATCGTCTTGTCGTGGTTTCCCATTCGACCAGGCGGAATGCTCTTCACTGTCAATCAATGGCTCTTTCGTGCAACTGAACCCATCATGGGTACTGCACGCAGAATCCTTCCCCCGATGGGCGCATTCGATCTGTCGCCCATCGTGGTCATTTTGTTTTTGCAAATGGTCGTCGGTCGCCTCATATTGGGCTGCTAAAACGTAGCCGCACTCTGTGTGCTGTACATGAGTCACTTATCTGAGTAGGGTTCGTTGCCGTGGCATACCCCGATGTTCAGTCTCAACCTAAATTTCCCGCTATAGAAGAGGCTGTTTCCGCCTTTTGGGCTGCAGATCAGACCTTTGAGGCTTCGGTGCAATTGCGAAGTGCCGGAGAAAAAGGCAACAACGAATTTGTTTTCTATGACGGACCTCCTTTTGCCAACGGACTACCGCACTACGGACACTTGCTTACTGGTTTTGTGAAAGACGCAGTTCCTCGTTATCAAACGATGCGCGGACGTCGTGTCGAACGCCGATTCGGTTGGGACTGCCATGGGCTTCCAGCTGAGGTTGAAGCGGAAAAAGAAATTGGCATTGCTGGGCATCCAGAAATTGCTGCCTTTGGTATCGACAAATTCAACGATGTATGTCGCACCAGCGTGTTGCGTTACACCAGTGAGTGGGAACGTTATGTGACGCGCCAGGCGCGATGGGTTGACTTCTCTAACGATTACAAGACCCTCGACACTCCTTATATGGAAAGTGTGATGTGGGCTTTTCACACGTTGTGGGAAAAGGGTCTCATCTATGAAGGCTTTCGTGTGTTGCCATATTGCTGGCGATGCGAGACACCTTTATCTAACACGGAAACCCGTATGGACGATGTGTACCAAGATCGTCAAGACCCTGCATTGTCGGTGTGGTTCTTGCTCGAGTCGGGTGAACGCATCATGGCCTGGACCACAACGCCATGGACCTTGCCATCGAACCTTGCGTTAGCGGTCGGTGCCGATATCGATTACGCAGTCATGCAAGATACTGAAGGCGTGAAATACATATTGGCCGAGTCGCGACTTGGTTCCTATGAAAAGGAATTTAGCAACGCAGAACAAGTAGCGAGCATCAAGGGAAGCGAGTTAGCAGGTCGCAAGTACACGCCACTTTTCCCCTTCCTCGCCGATACGGAAAATGCATTCCAAGTGCTCACCGCAGACTTTGTATCTACTGAAGACGGAACCGGCGTGGTGCACCTTGCTCCCGGATTCGGTGAAGATGACCAATTGGTATGTGCCAGTGCAGGAATTGCCACCATTTGCCCCATGGACGACCAAGGTTGCTATACCGAACTCATTTCCACATGGGTGGGAACACATGTTTTTGAGGCAAACCCATTGGTCATTCGTCAACTCAAAGATGAAGGGCGAGTCATTCGCCACGACACGTACAACCACTCCTATCCACATTGTTGGCGTTGTGCGCAGCCACTGGTGTATCGCGCAGTGTCGAGTTGGTTTGTCGAAGTCACTAAGTTCCGTGATCGCATGGTGGAACTCAATGAAAACATCCACTGGGTTCCAGAACATTTGAAGCATGGTTCTTTTGGTAAGTGGATTGCTAATGCTCGCGACTGGTCGATTAGTCGCAACCGCTTTTGGGGTTCACCCATACCCGTATGGAAAAGTGACAACCCTCTTTTTCCACGCGTAGATGTATATGGAAGCGTTGCGCAATTGCAGGCCGACTTTGGAGTGGAAGTAAGCGACCTGCATCGTCCTTTCATCGACAATCTCACGCGACCAAACCCCGATGACCCATCGGGTGAATCGGTGATGCGCCGTGTGCCTGAAGTGCTTGACTGCTGGTTTGAAAGCGGATCAATGCCCTTTGCCCAAGTGCACTATCCATTTGAGAACCAAGAATGGTTTGAAAACCATTATCCAGGTGACTTCATTGTGGAATACGTGGCGCAAAGCAGAGGTTGGTTTTACACCTTGCACGTGCTGGCAACTGCGTTGTTTGATCGCCCTGCATTTTCTACTTGTGTGGGTCATGGTGTGGTGCTGGGTGATGATGGCGCAAAGATGTCGAAGAGCTTGCGCAACTATCCAGACCCTATGGAAGTGTTCAACACGTATGGTGCCGATGCAATGCGTTGGTATTTGTTGTCGTCTCCCATTTTGAGAGGTGGAGACTTTTCGGTCACAGAAGCTGGCATTCGTGAAACCGTGCGACAAGTGCTTCTTCCCATGTGGAACTCGTGGTATTTCCTCACCTTGTACGCAAATGCAGAAGGAAAGCAGGGCAAGTGGTCAACCGACAGTACGAATGTTCTTGACAAATATATTTTGTCAAAGACGCACGATCTTGTAGCGGCGCTCACTCAGCAATTCGACGCTTACGATCTTTTTGAGGCATGTGCCACCATCCGCACCTATCTTGACGTTCTCACTAACTGGTATATCCGTCGTAGCCGCGACCGCTTTTGGTCGGGCGACCAAGATGCCATTAATACTTTGCATACGGCACTCACCGTGTTGTGTCGTGTTGCTGCGCCATTGTTACCCATGGTGTCGGAAGAAATTTATCGAGGACTCACCGGAGAGCGCAGCGTTCATCTCACCGATTGGCCATCACAAACTGAACTTGTTGCACATCCCGAACTCACCGCTGCAATGGACAAAGTGCGCGATGTTTGCTCAACGGCACTCTCAATTCGTAAGGCCAATGGGCGCCGTGTGCGTCTGCCGCTCACCACATTGACTATCGCAACCCCAGAATTATCGGGTCTCGATGCCTTCATTGACATCGTGAAAGATGAAGTCAATGTGCGCAACATTGAATTTCGTACCGATGTAGGT
>JBIKNT010000005.1:0-18733 GCA_044358465.1 Ilumatobacteraceae bacterium | reverse complement strand
CACACGAGGTATTCGGGTCCCCATTTTGCTCCTCACTGCCAAGCATGAAGTGAACGATCGTGTGGCTGGGCTCGATGCTGGTGCCGATGACTATTTGGTGAAACCCTTTTCCATTGATGAACTTCTTGCGCGTGTACGCGCACTTCTGCGTCGCCGCGAATCAGCGGGTGCAAACACCGTGTTGCGTGTTGGCGACCTCTCTCTCGACACTGCACGACGCGAGGTATTGCGCGGTGACCGCCCACTGAGTTTGACGAAAACGGAATTTGACCTATTAGAAGCGCTCATGTTGCGCACTGGTCTTGTTGTTACCCGTGAACAGTTATACGAAGAAATCTGGGGTTTCGATTTCGAAACTGGTTCAAAATCTCTTGACGTTTATATCGGATACCTACGCCGCAAAACTGAGGAAGGTGGCGAGTCGCGGCTGGTGTACACCATTCGCGGAGTTGGCTACACGGTGAAGGTATAACCATGAGTTTGCGATCACGTCTTGCCATTGCAACAGGTGGAATTGCCTTTGTCGCTGTGGGCACTCTTGCTGCCGGCGCCTACATCATTGCAAGCCACGAGTTACGTTCGCAGGTTGATGCATCGCTCTCGTCTCGCGCAAGCACCATTGTGCGTGAAATTAACCGCAACTTTGAACAACCACGTTTTCCAGGCCGCATGCCTTCACCACTTGGCCCAACTCTTTTACAACCAGAATTTGATGCCATTACACAGGTCATCGGTATTAATGGAATTGTTTTAGCGAGCCTCGGACCATCTGTACTCGAAGTGCGGGCAGACGAACTTGCGCTCGCACAAAGCGCAACCGACGGTTTGAGTTTGTTATACAACACCACGGTTGAGGGCAGTTCTTATCGTGTACTTACAGTTTCATTACCTAGCGGTGGAGCTCTGCAACTTGGTCGCGACATTACCGACATTGAAGATGCGCGAGCAGGAATGCGCACTTGGCTCTTCGTATTTGGTTTTGGTGGCATTGTGATGGCAGCAGCAGCCGGATGGTTCATTGCGCGGCGAACCAGCAAACCTATTGAACAATTATCTGCCTCTGCAGTGGAAATTGCTTCCACACAAGACACATCACAGCTCATCGATATTAAGGCAAGTGGAGAAGTTGCCGACTTGGTTTCTAGTTTCAACACAATGCTGCAAGCGCTCGGTAATTCAGTTGCTCAACAAAAACAATTGGTTCAAGATGCGAGTCACGAGCTACGCACACCTCTCACCAGCTTGCGTGCAAACTCAGAATTACTTGAACGTCCCGACTTGCCACAACACACTCGCGAAGAAATTATCCACGACATTCGTGCCGAGATTGATGAACTCACCGCGCTTTCAAGCGAACTCTCTGCATTAGCTTCAGACCAACGGTCTTCAGAAGATCCCGCTGCCGTCGATATTGCTGAAGCTGTACAAGAAGTTGTTGAACGCGCCCAACGACGCTCGGGGCGCATAGTGGAACTGCACTCTGCTTCACCAGCACAGGTCATGGTGCGTCCTGCACAATTCGACAGAGCTATTTCGAATCTCATCGACAATGCCATCAAGTTCAGCCCGGCGGGCAGCAAAGTTGATGTCTTTATTAAAGGAACGCGCATTGAAGTGCACGACTCAGGGCCTGGTATTGCACCTGAAGATCGCCAGTTTGTTTTCGATCGCTTTTACCGTGCAGCAGCAACGCGAGCCATGCCAGGTTCTGGTTTGGGTCTTGCCATTGTGAAGCAGTTTGCCGATATTCATCGAGCAACTACTTTTGTTGGTGCCTCAGGTACCGGAGGCGCCATGGTAGGGCTAGATCTAGCCCCGACCACCACTTGGAGCAGCGGCACTCACACCGTCGGTACGAAATGATGGGTCGTACTTACGTAGTTCTGCACGCGAAATAATCATTTTGTGCACTTCGTCTGGCCCATCGGCCAAGCGCAGTGAACGGATGTGTGCATACATGCGAGCCAGTGGGAAGTCTTGGCTGATTCCGCCAGCACCGTGAACTTGAATGGCGCGGTCAATAATTTTGAGCGCCATCACCGGTGCTGCAACTTTAATTGCCGCAATTTCTGTACGTGCACCTTTGTTGCCCACAGTGTCCATAAGCCAAGCAGTTTTCATGGTCAAGAGACGAATCATTTCGAGGTCAATGCGAGCTTCAGCAATCCAGTCTTGAATATTTGAACGCTCTGCTACGCGCTTGCCGAATGTGGTGCGGCTCAAAGAACGCTGACACAACATTTCTAGTGCACGTTCTGCTGCGCCAATGGTACGCATGCAGTGGTGAATACGTCCAGGTCCGAGGCGTGCTTGGCTGATCATGAAGCCATCACCTTCGTTGGCAATGAGGTTGCTTACAGGAACACGCACATTGTCGAAAATTGTTTCGGCATGGCCTTCCTGGTCGATGTAGCCAAACACGGTGAGGTTGCGCTTCAAGGTAACGCCCGGTGTATCGATGGGAACCAAAATTTGGCTCTGCTGTTGGTGTGGCGCTGCCTTGGGGTCGGTCTTACCCATCACAATGAGAATTTTTGTATTGGGGTGAAACGCATTGGAGGTCCACCACTTGCGACCATTCAATACATAGTGGTCACCATCACGCTCGATGCTGAGTGAAATATTGGTGGCATCACTGGAAGCAACAGCAGGCTCAGTCATGGCAAATGCTGAACGAATTTCGCCTTCAAGCAACGGGCGCAACCACAGGTCTTGTTGTTCTGGCGTACCAAACATGGTGAGTACTTCCATGTTGCCGGTATCGGGGGCGTTGCAGTTGCACGACTCAGAAGCGATGCTCGAACGACCAAGAATTTCTGCAAGTGGTGCGTACTCAGCGTTGGTTAAGCCAGGCCCCCACTCTTTATGTGGTTGGAAAAGGTTCCACAGCCCGCGCTTGCGAGCCTCTTTTTTGAGTTCCTCCATAATGGGGGGCTGGGCATGTGGGTTGCCGGCGGCACGCAACTGCTCTTCGTAGAGTTCTTCATTGGGGTAGATCATCTCGTCCATGTAGGCGAGCAATTTTTCACGATATTCCAAGCAACGAGGTGTGAGTGCAAAATCCATGTCTCTACCGTACTGCTTCGCGATTGATGACTACGAAGGGAAACCTAAGCCCACAGATTCTTTGGGTATTTCCCTGTTTCAACGAGAGCAGCAATTGACCCCTGAACGATCTCTTTGTCCTCTTTATACGTCACGCCAAACCATGTGGAGTTGCTCCGCAGAACTTTGCACGTGACGTGTTTCTCAGAAATGAGCTGGCCCACCGTCAACGGAATAAAACACTCGCTTTTTAATTCGGTTCCCGACGTGCGCAAAAACTCTTGGAACACACGGTCGAGGTGGTCGAACAACCGAGGGGTAAACCCCCACATGTTCATCGACACAGGTTCATCGCCCGTCAGGTTCACGGTGCCGCCATCATCTCGCGTATAGATAGCACCACTTCCTTGACGACTCAGGTTTGTCATTTCATCTATGTGGGTGAGCAATGCATTTTCATTGGTTGTGCATACTCCTCGCGCCACCGACCCGTGGTCGGACAACGTGTTACGTAAAGTGAAGCCCACCATCGAAAAAGTGTTTGCTGACGGGTCAACTCCCGAAAGTTCTGCGTTCAATACGGCGTAAGACTCTTGACCATAAAAGTCATCGGCGTTAATGACAGCAAAGTTTTCCTTCACCACATCTGCTGCACACAAAATGGCGTGTGTTGTACCCCACGGTTTTTCACGGCCTACAGGAACACTCCAACCGCTGGGCAATTTGTCGAGTGTTTGAAATGCATATTCCACATCAACTAGGTGTTCAAACTTTGACGAAACATTGTTACGAAAGTCGGCCTCAAAGTCGGGGCGAATGATGAAAACCACTTTGCTAAAGCCGGCACGCAGTGCGTCGAACACCGAATAGTCGAGAATTGTTTCCCCCGATGGCCCCATGGGGTCAATTTGCTTTAGGCCGCCATAACGCGATCCCATACCAGCAGCTAGTACAACAAGGGTTTGGGGCATTCCTCAACGGTAGTACGTCGCGAACGACACGAGCGGTAATAACAGTTTAAGGAGTTTTTGGTTTGCGAAAACCACGTCTGTCACTAGCTTTTTCGCGTTCACGTTGCTCTTCTTCCAATGCAACTTCTTCAGCAATGAGTCGTTTCATGCTGATGAGGCGTAACGATGAAAGTGTGTTTCCACTAATTGCATTTTGAACTGCACACTCTGGTTCATCTTCGTGTTTGCAATCACGAAAGCGACATTTTTCCGACAACGCGAACACGTCGGCAAAAGCTTTTTCAATACCATGACCACTCGTCCACAAGCTCAATGCACGCAAACCAGGTGTATCGATAAGCCACCCACCGCTTGGTATTTCCACAAGATCTGCAGCAACAGTGGTATGCCGTCCGCGTTGGTCGCCTTCACGTACTTCGCCCACATTTTGCACTCGTGAGCCCACGAGTGCGTTGACCAAGGTTGACTTCCCCACTCCACTTGCTCCTAAGAGCACAATGGTTTCGTTATTGCTGGTGTATTGATGAAGAACTGCCAACGTTTCTTGTTGGCGTGAACTCAACCCGTGTACATCGACATCGGGAGCCACTTCGCGTACCACTTCGGTAAGTGAGGCAATTGTTGCTGCATTTACTGCATCTGATTTTGTGAGAAGAACAACAGGAGTTGCCCCACTGTCGAAAGCCAAGATGAGTTCTCGCTCAAGACGGCGGGGGTTCACCCCAGATGGTGCTGCATGCAGCAAAAACACGGTGTCGAGATTCGCGGCAACAACATGCGACGTTGCGCGTGCGCCTTCAAATGATGCGCGACGAATAATGGCCGACTTACGCGATAACACTTCGCTCACGCGCTCTTCATTTGTGTCGATGGTCACATAGTCGCCCACCGCTACATCTGCCCCAATGTTCCGCACACGCATTTCGCTGCCATCGTGCGCCAGAAGTGTGCTCCACCCTCGGTCGAGGCGTTTCACTCGCCACGCTTGTGCGTTTTCTTCGTGCATTAGTACAAACGCTAATGGCTAATCCCATAACCTGTGACGAGATCTTCCTTGAAAGGCACCCCATGTTGAGCTCCCTCGCCAGGTTTTGCGTGCGCCGCCGCCGCATTGTTGTATTCGGTATTTGGATCCCCCTCTTTTTCATTGTTGCGGTTGTCTCTGGCGCAATGAAAGGTGACTTCCGTACCGACTTTGTGTTGCCAAGCAGCGAGTCGCGCGAAGTTCAAGAACTGCTAGAAAAGGCCAACCCCAACAAAGCCGGCTTCTCAGCAACGGTGGTCTTCAAAGGTGATGCCGTTCTCAACACACCAGGCCTCAAAGACGCCATGGCATCTTTCCTCAATCAAGTTGGTGCCATTGATGGCGTCGACACAATGAGCCCCTACGACAACCCACAACAGGTGAGCCAATCGGGAAATATTGCTTTTGCTCGTTTAGACATCAGCAATAGAAGCCAAGCGGAGGGAATCACCTTCTCTGATGAGGTCCAAGAAATCGGTGTTGCGACTCTCGCCAATGTGAGTGGAGTACAGGTGGAATACGGCGGCGAAATTTTCGTCAAGTTCGCTGTGCCAGAAAGTGAAGCGCTCGGCATCCTTGCCGCCATTGTGATTCTTGTTCTTGCTTTTGGCTCGGTACTCGCCATGGGCTTGCCCATTGGCACGGCACTTCTTGGTTTGGGTATTGCTGTCAGCACCGTCACCATTTTGAGTCATGCAACATTGATGCCCGACTTCACCACTTCGATGGTGGCAATGGTGGGTCTTGGTGTCGGTATCGACTACGCGTTGTTTATTGTTACGCGATACCGCGAGGGTTTACAGGCGGGGATGTCGGTAGAAGAAGCAGTGGTTGATGCAGTCGACACAAGTGGTCGTGCAGTTCTTTTCGCTGGCGTCACCGTCATCATTTCACTACTCGGCTTATACGTCATGGGCTTATCGTTTGTGCGTGGTCTTGCCACAGGTGCAGCTATTGGCGTGCTTGTGATGATGCTTGCTTCGGTTACTTTGCTGCCAGCACTTCTTGGCATGGTGAAACATCGCATCGATGTAACGACACGTGCCGCTATTGCTGCACTCACGGTGGTTGTGCTCTGTGCCCTCGGTGCAATTATCTTCCACTCACTACCCGTACTCTTGCTCGGTCTCGTTGGTGCGGCTGCCATTACAGCCCTGAGTTTTGTCTTTCGTTCATTACGCAGACCTATTCCAGTGCGTGTTACCAAAGCGCGCGAACTCACCTTTTGGTTCCGTTGGAGTCGTTTTGTTCAACGTCGCCCATGGACCGCACTCATTTCCTCATCAAGCGTTTTAGTTCTTCTCTCTGTTCCTCTCTTTAGCATTCGTCTTGGTTTTGGCGACACGGGCAACCAACCAGAAGAAACAACAGCGCGTCAGGCATACGACCTTCTCGCTGAAGGGTTTGGCCCCGGAGTCAACGGTCCACTTTTCGTCACCGTTCAAGGCGACACCGCAGCATCACCAGAAAAACTGATGGCATTTGCAGGCACTCTCTCGCAAGCAGACAACGTTGCTTTTGCTACGCCGAGCCCACTCAGTGCAGATGGCCCGTCAACAGAAATTGATGGTCAGACTCTCGCTTTGGTTGTGGTCTACCCAAAGAGTTCGCCGCAAGAGGAAGAAACCACTCAACTCGTGCACACGCTTCGTGACGAAGTGATTCCGGCAACGGGAGTCACCGCAAAAGTGGGCGGGTTCACTGCCGCCAGTGTTGACTTTGCCGATTACATCGGTGGCCGTTTGCCCTATCTCATTGGTGCCGTTCTCATTTTGTCATTCCTTTTATTAATGGCTGTTTTCCGCAGCCTCTTGGTTCCCCTCAAAGCGGTCATCATGAACCTCCTTTCCATTGGCGCGGCTTACGGCCTCATCGTTGCCGTCTTCCAGTGGGGCTGGGGCAAAGACCTCATCGGGGTCGACAAAGCAGGCCCTGTGGAGTCATGGGCGCCAATGATGCTCTTCGCCATCGTGTTCGGATTATCCATGGACTACGAGGTGTTTTTGCTTTCACGTATAAAAGAGGAATACGACCGCACTGGCGACAACGCTTCCGCCGTTGCCGACGGCCTTGCCGCCACTGCCCGAGTCATTACGGCAGCTGCGCTTATCATGGTGTGCGTCTTTTCGGCCTTCGTTTTAGGTGACGATCGCCAGCTCAAACTCTTCGGTTTGGGCATGGCTTTTGCCGTCTTCATCGACGCCACCATTGTGCGAATGGTTTTGGTACCAGCCACCATGGAATTACTCGGGTCACGTAACTGGTGGATTCCGAAATGGCTCGACCGCATTCTACCCAAGATTGACGTAGAGGGTCATCGACACGATTCTGAAAGCCGTGCTGTATAAGGGTTTTATCCCTATGGCTTGACAAAGCCCTCTGAAATGACCTAGCAGATACAGACCATATGGGAAAACCACTCGTCATCGTCGAATCGCCTGCCAAGGCCAAAACCATCTCTCAGTTCCTCGGAAGCGAGTACATCGTCCGAGCCTCTGTGGGCCACATTGCCGACCTCCCCAGCAAGGGGATGGCGGTTGACGTAGACAACCATTTCAAGGCTGCTTACGAGCTCACCGAGCGTGGCAAACAGATTGTGAAAGACCTCAAAGCCGATCTGAAGAACGCCACCGTTGTGTATCTCGCAACCGACGAAGACCGCGAGGGAGAGGCCATCTCTGCCCACCTCGAGGAGTATCTGAAGCCCAAGGTCGAATGCCATCGCATGGTGTTTCACGAAATCACCCGTTCAGCCATTGAGCACGCTGTTGCCCACCCCCGCAAGATCGACCGCCACTTGGTTGACGCAGCAGAAACCCGCCGCGTGCTTGATCGTTTATATGGGTATGAACTCTCGCCCGTTTTATGGCGACGTGTGAACCGTGGTCTCTCAGCTGGCCGTGTGCAAAGCCCGGCGTTGCGTCTCATTGTGGAACGCGAACGCGAACGTATTGCGTTCAACTCTGCTTCCTATTTCGACATCGATGCGCTTGCCGACACTGCCCCGCAGTTCACCGCCCGACTCATTGCGCTCAACTCGTTGCGCATTGCAACAGGCAAAGACTTCGACAGTAATGGTGTAGCGAAAAGCGATGTTGTTGTTGTCAATGAAAAACAAGGTCAAGAACTTCTTGCAGGCCTCACCGGCAAGTCGCTCACCGTCACCAGCGTGGAAGACAAGCCGTATCGCTCGTCTCCTAAAGCACCGTTCATGACCAGCACCTTGCAACAAGAAGCAGGCCGCAAGTTGCGTCTCTCGGGTCGCCAAGTAATGAGCATTGCTCAGAGCTTGTACGAAAACGGATTCATTACTTATATGCGTACCGACTCAGTTACTTTGAGCGCCGATGCGATGGGCGAAGTGCGCGACACCATTCGCAGTACATATGGCAATGAAGCACTCTCACCTTCACCACGTATTTTCAATTCCAAAATCAAAAATGCGCAAGAAGCCCACGAAGCTATTCGCCCTACCTTGCCGATGCGTGCTCCAGAAAAAGTAGAAAGCAGCTTTAAGTCGAAACAAGAAGCCGCGCTCTACCGTCTCATTTGGCAGCGCACACTTGCATCGCAAATGGCCGACGCAACTGGCGTCACCGTCAGCGTACGTTTGGAAGTAACAGCATCCGATGCCGCATCTTCGCGTTGTGAATTTTCTGCGAGTGGCACCACCATCAACTTCAAGGGCTACCGCATGGCTTACGAAGATCTTCCCGATGAAGATGCTGCCGACGACGACAAGGCCGATGCCAAAAATGATGAATCGGTTTTGCTGCCGGCAATGAAAGCTGGGCAATCCATCTCGGTTGCGCAATACACCAGCAATGCACATGCAACCTCACCACCAGCGCGCTACACCGAAGCATCGCTTGTCAAGAAACTTGAAGAACTCGGCATTGGCCGCCCTTCAACATGGGCCTCCATCATTTCCACCATGGTTGACCGCGGCGATTACCTGCGTAAAAAAGGAACTGCCCTTGTTCCTACCTGGACCGCCTTCTCTGTTATTCGATTGCTCGAAGATCACTTTGGCACTTTGGTTGACTACGGCTTCACCGCTTCGGTGGAAGAAGACCTCGACGCCATTGCTCGCGGCGAACAAGGTCGTGAAGCCTGGTTGCAACACTTCTACTTCGGTGCTCTCGACAACAACGGCAATGAAGTAGCCAACGACCTCGGCTTGAAGCGCATCGTTGCCAACAACCTCGACGAGATTGATGCCGCTGCAATCAACACCTTTATATTGGGCAAGAATCCCGCCGACGGTGAAGACGTCTATGTGAAGCCAGGAAAATTTGGCCCCTACGTGCGTAGCCTGGAAAATACTGCTGGCGTACCCGACACCATGACCCCTGAAGATCTCACGTTGGAAGTTGCTTTAGAACTTCTTGCCGCACCTAAAGGTGATGAGCCCATTGGCCAAATAGACGGTTTCCCTGTCTTTGCAAAAACTGGTCGCTACGGCGCATACGTGCAATGGGGAACCCCCGACAACTTGCCACCTGGTTTAGAAAAACCAAAAATGGTGTCGCTCTTTGCAACCATGAACGTTGAACGTCTCAGCATGAAAGATGCAGAGGACCTGCTCTCACTCCCGCGAACAGTGGGCCACGACCCGGCCGACGGTGAAATTATCACCGCCCAAAACGGTCGTTTCGGCCCCTACATCTCAAAAGGTAAAGACAGCCGTACTTTGCAAAATGAAGAGCAAATTCTCACCATCACTTTGGAGGAAGCTCTCGCACTATTGGCAACACCTCGAGTATTTGGTCGCGGGCGCGCTGCGCCGAAACCGCCACTAAAAGAATTTGGCAACGACCCCGTCAGTGGCAAACCCGTTGTTGCAAAAGAAGGTCGCTTTGGCGAATACGTCACCGACGGCGAAACCAATGCCGGCTTGAAGCGTGGCGATATTTTGCAAGACATGAACCCCGAGCGGGCGTATGAACTCTTGCAACTGCGCCGCGAATATATAGAGGAAAACGGTGGCGCACCCAAGAAGCGCGGTGCAAAGAAAGTTGCAGCGAAAAAAGCCCCTGCTAAGAAGGCGGCTGCTAAAAAAGCTCCGGTAAAAAAAGCCGCTGCCAAAAAAGCAACCGTGAAAAAAGCTGCCGCTAAAAAACCCACAAAGAGCACCGACGACTCATGACCACGCGTGGCACCTACATTGCCTTTGAAGGGCTAGAAGGTTGCGGCAAGAGCACGCACGTCACCCGCCTTGCAGAAAAGATCAATGCTGTCGCCACTCGTGAACCAGGTGGCACTCGTATCGGTGCATTGCTGCGTGGCATTTTGGCCGACCCAGAAAACACCGATCTCAACTCACGCGCTGAACTTCTTCTCATGACCGCCGACCGCGCGCAACACATGAGCGAACTCATTGAACCCACACTTCACCGCGGACAACATGTGGTGAGCGATCGCAGCGTGTATTCCACCCTCGCCTACCAGGGCTACGGGCGTGGCCT
Organism: Ilumatobacteraceae bacterium; assembly: GCA_044358465.1. GTDB lineage: Bacteria > Actinomycetota > Acidimicrobiia > Acidimicrobiales > Ilumatobacteraceae > F1-20-MAGs119. The sequence goes on along the minus strand of JBIKNT010000005.1, from coordinate 8,225 downwards.
CGACGTTGACACCTTGCTCAGCATCAACACATGGGCGCTCAACAACGTGCTTCCCGACATTGTGGTGTGGATTCAGATTTCTACCGAAGAAGCCAACACGCGCTTAGCCAAACGCGACCTCGACCGCTTTGAGCGCGAGGGCGCCGACTTCTTTGCCCGCATTGGCGCAGGCTTTGCCGAACTCGCCGCCAAAGACCCCGCACGATGGATACTCATCGACGGTCTCGAACCAAAAGATGTGGTGGAAGAAAAGATTCATGCCGCGGTCGTGGCACATCCATCCTTTACATTGCTCTCATGAGCAATACCGCAGTGAGTTCAATGTGGGACACCGTTATTGGCCAGCCCCACGCCGTTGAACTTCTGCAACGCCTCACCACGCATCCTGTTCACGGCTTTTTGCTCGTTGGCCCCGAAGGCTGCGGTAAAGATGAAGCCGCCCGCGCATTTGCCACCACACTGCTCACCGGCGCTGCCGACCCTTCATCGCGCGCAGGTCGCCTCATTGCACAACAAGGCTTTGCCGACGTGCATGAAATTTGGCGCGAAGGTGCATCTATCTCTGCCGAGATGGCACAAGACATTGTTGAGTCGGCATCGCGCAGCCCTATTGAGTCTGCTCTCAAAATCATTATCTTGCATGAAGTGCACCTCATGGCCGAAGCCGCCGTGGTTCGCTTGCTCAAAACATTTGAAGAGCCAACTGCACATGTTGTTTTCATACTTCTCGCCGACTCACTTGTTCCCAGCCTCGTCACTGTTGCTTCCCGCTGTGTTGTTGTTCAATTCGGCGAAGTGAGCCCCGACATCATTGAGGCACAGCTCATCTCAGAAGGCATCGCACAAGCCACTGCACAGTCGGCTTCTTACGGTGCAGCAGGAAGCATTGAACGCGCACGACTTCTTGCACAAGACGGTGCATATGCAGCACGCCGCTTGGCGTTCAGCGATGTTCCTACATCACTCGATGGTTCTGGCTCTGTTGCCTTCGCGCTTGTCGACGACATCTTGCAACGCATTGAAGCGGCAACAGTTCCGCTTGAAGAGCAACACAAAGCAGAAATTGAAGAACTCGAAAAACGCGTGAAAGCAACCGGCGAGCGCGGTAGTGGTCGTAAAACTCTCCTCGAAGCCCACAAGCGCCAACTACGACGCTTCCGTAGTGACGAGCTCCGCAGTGGCCTCGCCGTACTTGCTGGCGTGTACCGCGATGCAATGTCGCATGCACACAACGCACATAAAACTCACGACTACGCCGAAGCGGTTGCACACATCCACACCGCAATGCACAACCTTGGCCTCAACGCCAATGAAACCCTTCTTTTGCAATCCCTTTTCCTGCGTCTCCCCATTGTGCGCGGCGCAGAACTTTTGTAGTTTTTCGGGGAAGACGACCCGCGAATCATGCGCCTTCGCCTCTTGACGATAAAGTGAAGTCCTTGCCCAGGTAGCTCAGTCGGTAGAGCAACGCACTCGTAATGCGTAGGTCGTGAGTTCGATTCTCATCTTGGGCTCCATTGTTTGTCAGGGTTCAATGGTTTTAGTAGGTGCCGGCGCATTTGCGCTCGTGCTTGCAACAGGTTGGTTCATGTGCATGATTCAAGAAACACCGCACTATTGGACACACATGTTTCCTGCCCTCGTAATTATTGTGCTGTGGCCTCGCAAAGAATCAGATTCTTAGTCTTCCTCACGCATATCGATATACAAGGTTGAGAAAAACGCCACCAAGGTAGCCAACCCTGCAATAGTTCTCACCGAACCAGACAACGTGAGATAAACCACAATAAAACCGACCAACGTGAAACTGTTTTGCATAATGCTCAAGATCAGTTTTTTTGAAAAATTCTTCTTATCCACTACTCGTCTCCCATTCAGGTATTTATATTTTGAAATTCTACGTATGCGATTGCTTTCCGTTTTAATTGCTTCTGCTAGCTCTGCGCTACCTCCACCAACTGGGGCACCGCCACCCATCGGCATTGCACCTCTCACTGCCGGAGCGCCACCACCCATCGGCGGCGGCACAGCTGCAGCAATTGAAGCCACAGCTACGGTACTTACTACCGAAACTGCAACAACCGTACGACGTTCTCCCACATCAATTTTTGAGTTCAATGCCACATATTCGTCGAACTGGCCTTCAAATATGTTCAACTCGTCTTCAAATGCACCTCGGACGTCGTCGTCTGCATCTTGAACTGCATCAACAATTTCCGCACCTTCCGCATCGGTCAAGCCGTCTAATTCAATTGCTGCAAAGATTTCAGTTGCTTGCTCGCCATCGATGCTTTCCAATACTCTTTCCGATTGCGCCAAACTCTCGGCTTCGGTATCAGATATATCGTTCTCCAAGATCGCATCAATCGCAGAGGAAACCTGCTCTTCTGAAATGGTGTCTGCATCTAACACGTCCACAAAGTCATCGAATTGACCTTCTGACAAAGGCTCATCGAGAACGGATTCCAAGACGCTAGAGAATTGTTCATCAGAAAGTGGCTCCTCAAAAACAACGTCAAGTGCGGCAACAAAGCTCTCATCGGACAAGTTGTCGGCAAACACGTTGTCTGCCACTGCAGCAAATTGTTCATCAGATAGGTCCTGTTTTAAAAGTGAGCCAACGAGTGCAGCCACTTCTTCAGGTGTATCGGCTGCTTCCACCAAGTCAGCTACCGCATCGCTCAAATCTGCAACAGTGACCGGTTCGTCGAAAATATCTGAAACAGCTTCATCGGCTGCCGCCTGTACCTCGGGAGAAATTTCAAGAGGTGCATCTTCGCCTGGCTCTGTTATTCCTTGTGCACCGGGTATTGCCGAGCCCTTAACACGCACTGCTTCAGTAGTAGTGGTGACACCTTCATTCTGCATTGGGTTCACAACAGTTGTTGTTGGCCCTGTGCTCGGTGCAGTAGTTGTGACCGGCTTTTTTCCTTGTGTTACTACTGGAGCAGGAATGGTCTCGGCAACTGTTGTTGTTGTCGCAGGTATTGTTGTGGTCGGCGCGACGGTTGTGGTTGTTGATGAGGTCGTGGTTGTGGTTGCAGGAACACGAGCTGAACCAGTTTTTGATGCGCTTCGCGATGTGTAGCCATTTCGTGATGCAGTGACAGTCACTGTGGCACTTTCACTTGCTGCAAGCCCGGATACATTAACTATTCCATTTGACAGGCTGACCGAGCCGCCTGTTGTTGAAGCCGAAAATGAGAAGAGCGTGGAGTAATTTTCCAAAGCATAAGAGACAACATTTGAATAGTTTGTAATCTCAACTGTGAAGCCATCATCAGTGGGTGTTGGGTCAGAAAGTTCCGGCGCAACTCCAGTGAGATAATCGGCAACGGGGCCTCTAGTGGCCGACAGTGCTGCTGCACCGCCACCCGAGCCATTGTTTGCAACTACTGAAAGCCTGATGTAACGGCCAACATCTGATGCTGCTAATTCATATGTAGAAGCGGTAGCACCAGAAATATTGGCGTACGTTCCACCACTTGTTGCAGAACTCATCCACTGATAGCTGTATGAAGTTGGGGAATTAGTCCATGAGCCATTTGTTGAAGTCAACGAGAGACCAGCACGGTTTGTGCCAGCCACAAGGGGAACAGCTGAGTTCGCTGGCGGGAAAACGCCGGCGATAGTAAGTGACTTTGTCAGTTGGTCTTGGTCGTTTAACAACGAGCCAGTAGTAGTTGCTGTGAGATTGCAGGTCCCTGTGGCCACCAAGGTGATGGTGCCAGTTGAGGCGTCAATCGTACACACCGATGTGGTGAGCGACGCGTATGTAACTGGTAGTGAGCCTGCATTAGTTGCCGGGGTGACTACAGAAGCAGTTGCACCATTTGCGCGATCGAGTGAAGACGACGCGTAAGTCCAACCGGTCAGTGCGTTTGCAGACTGACTACTAGGCCGTTCATATGCACCCAAGTCACACGAAGTACCTTGCGGCCTACTGAAGCCATGTTGGTCATTTCCTGAGCAGCCCGACCAGAAATCGAGTGCGACGCTGCCACTCAACAGTGGAATTGTTTTGTTTGTATAGCCTCGATACGACAATTCACCTAGCTTCAGGTCTGCGTAATTGACAATTGCAGAGTCAGTAGCTGGTGTTGCTGGGTAGTTACTGATAACACCGGAACATGAATTATCGGTCACGAGGTTCCCCTTGCTTCCTGATGCTGCAACGCTACTTTGGCAACCTTTGATCATGCTGCTACTGCTTTGGGCAATGACACTCTTATTAACTGTGACACTTCCATAAAGAACTGTCGTGCCTGACGGCCCAGTATTATCTACGAAAGTTGAATTATTTATTGTTGCACTTGCAAAGTTTGCAATTACTGCAGCAGCACTACGGCTAGTAATTTTATTTTTATAGAATGTCGAGCTATCAATCGTCAGTCCAAATCCAAATAACGTGGCAACTGCACCACCGTCGAACACCGCAGTATTAGACTCAAATGTTGAATTATTTATTGTTGCAGGCACAGTTTGGTAATCACCAATGAGTCGTGCAACAGCTCCACCAATAAAAGACGCATAATTATTTTTAAAATAAGAATCGTTGATATTTACACGCGACTCGCTCTCAATGTAAATCGCACCGCCACATTCGCTGCCATCTGTACAATCGCCACTTACTCCAGGAATTGTGGTGACATAACCGTTGATAAAACCGAGGCTGTTTACGTTGACAGTAATTTCAGAACCAGAGTTAGGTGTCAAGTTATTGTCTTGAATAATCATGATCTGGGTGGTACCTAACCCATCAAGTGTTGACAAACTTGCGCCATCACCTTTAATGGTGAGCGACTTTGTTACTTCGAGACGAGTACCGATTGAATACGTACCTGAGCAAATATGAACCGTATTGCCACTTGATGCAGCGGTAATCGCAGATTGAATCGCAGTGCCAGTTGCACCAACAAAATCAGGTGATGCGCAACTGGAGCCATTTCCCACGGAACCTGAAGCAGCGACGTAAAACGTTCCTCCCGCTGCGTGCGCCCGTTCAGGCGCACTACTTCCCGCTGGAATAAGACTAAAGACCAACACTGCCAAGACGCCTGCAAGGGCCAACGAACTCACGCGGTTTTTCCCCACAGCCTTATCTTAGACAGAACATTCTCAGACTGTTAGTCAGCAGTCAAAGTATGTTCAGTCAGTAGAGCAGCGCGCTCATACTGCGTAGGTCGTGAGCGCGATTCTCATCTTGGGCTCCATTCACGGTTATCTACGGTTGTGTAGAGCTCACTTATGGGACGCCTTACCGCATAGCAGGGACGACTAATAAATACTTCGCATCTAGCGTCGTGCGCCATCAAGCTTCGCGTCCGTCAGAACTGCATCAGTCAGAATTGAGCCTTTCAGGACTGCACCAGTCAAAATGGATCCTGTCAAGACTGCACCTTCTAAATTCGCATCAGTCAAATTTGCACCAGTCAAATTTGCGAGTGCCAAATTAGCAAGAAATAGTTTGCTTCCAGTGAGGTCTGCATTGGTCAAGTTTGCGCCATACAAATTTACGGCAGTCAAATTCGCCTCACTCAAACTCGCCCCACTTAGATTTACGGTGTAGATGTTTGCACCAGTCAAATTTGCCCCGCGCAAGAATGTTCTTTCCAAATTTGCGCCAAATAAATTTGCATCGCGCAGTGTTACACCGTAAAGGTTCGAGTCACTCATGTTTGAATTAGTCAGGTTTGCGTCACGCAAGTTCGCGCCACGCAAGTCCGCATTGGTCAAGTTTGCATTAGTTAGATTTACGCCAGTCAAATTTGCGCCGCGCAAGTCGGCATTAATCAGGTTTGCGCCAATCAGGTTTGCACCACGCAGATCCGAACCACGCAGATCCACATCGCCCAGAAGTGCACTACGTAGATTCGCTCCGGGTTCAATCTTGTAGGCCTCTATTATTTTTTCTGTGCTTTTTGGGGCTGCCGTGTCCGATGAGACCATGTCACCGTCACTACATGAAGACCCCAGCCACAACATAAAAACAAGACCGATTATTTTCATACAATCTGTCTTTAACGCCATACGCATGTCGGGTTTACTTTGGCCAGATTTGCTTTTGGCTCAAATGTTTAATAGGTCGCGCCATTTCCCCAAACTAGTACCCCCATTGGCAAACGGGGACTCGTTGTGCGTAGGTCGTGAGTTCGATTCTCATCTTGGGCTCCATGGTTCCCCGCTAGTCTTTGGTGTCGCATAGTCGTAGGTAACCAAGGAGAACATATGCAGAATCGAAAAATTCGGGGATTGTATGTAGTTCTCGGCGGCATTGTTTTTGCTTTCGTTCCCCTGCTAGTCACTCTTATTGCATCAATATTTGTTGACGATGCTTTTAATGAGGGAACGAGTGCATTTGGAACGTTGCCCTGGCTGACTTTTTTCAGTGCTCCCATTGGCGCTGTCGCAGTCTTGATTGGCCTCATTATTGGTTTCGTTAATTTGGTGATGCGCAAAAAGTAAGCGCATTAGATATGTAACCTATACACTATGGCAGCGGATACTCCCCCGAAAAAGCGCCGCTCGCCGATTACCCGAGCCGAAGGCGAACGGCGCCTTATTGACGCTGCGTACCGACTCACCCAAGATCGGCCCATTTCAGAAGTAGGTGTTCGCGAAATTGCCGCGCTTGCCGACGTTAATGCCGGGTTCGTCCACACATGGTTCGGCTCAAAAAATGATTTGCTTATTGCCGTCGTCAAACAGCAAATCGCTGAAATTGCTGAGTTGGCACTTCAAGCAAAACCCGGAACTGCTGCGTTAAGTTTTGAAGACCCCAAACTGATTTGTGTTATTCGACTGCTGCTTTGGCTCCACTTGGAGGGTGTCGAAGTAGAGCACTTGTTCTACAACAAAATCATCCTCGATATTCTCACCAAGCGTTTCATTGAAATTGAAAATATCGACCCGAAGATTGCACGAGAGGCCGCAACAATCGCTATTTCAATTGGCCTTGCGGTGGGAACATTTGCTCCCATGCTTGAAATGACCGGGGTGTCAGAAGTTCAGCCAGTCAGAGATCTCTGGCGTCATATCTTGTCGCTACTTGCAAAATATCCCCCACAATGAAAATTTGCGGTAGAAGATCGTAAGATCATTCTGTGGCTATCAAACACGCTTCTGGTTTATCTACCCGAGATGAAATTCTTCGTCTGACTGTTGAAGCCATTGATGGCGCGGGCGAAGGTGGCGTTCATGTCAGCGAAATCGCTAAAGCCTCTAACGTTGCCGTTACTTCCATTTACCATTTTTTTGATAATCGTGAAGGTCTCATTGAAGCAGCACAGGCGTCGCGTTTTGCACGTGAGTTCACTGTTAATGCCAATGCATTTTCAGACGAAGTAAACAAATGCGCAACTCAAGAAGAATTCCGCGCATTATTGAGGCAATCGCTCCCTTCCTTTTTTGGGCCCGATGGTGCACGACGCCGCGCTGATCGAGTGAACGTGTTGGGTTCAACATTTAACAGGCCGTCACTCACTGCAGCGGTGAGCGACCGCATTGTTGAGGCCACTATTGAACTCTCCAAACCATTGCATATTGCGCAAAATAAGGGTTGGATTCGCCAAGACCTCAACGTAGAGAATTTGGCAGCGTGGTATATCGCTACCATTACCTCATACGCAATAGTTGAGCTCACCCCCGCCACACGGGAATTCAATTGGGTCGATACTTTTGTTGAAGCAGCAGACTTCCTACTCTTCGGCGAAAAATAGACACCTTTCATATGTCTACACTTTCTCTATGAAAGTCCCACTCACGATTGTTGATCATCTACGCCGTGCAGAGCTTGTGTATGGCAACCGCACAGCAATTACCGATGAACCCGATCAGCCATCAGCATCCTGGGGTTCGCTGACATACAAACAAGTAGCTGAACGCGCTCGTGCACAAGCAGCCGGGCTTGATGCGTTAGGTATTCCGCAGGGTGCTCGTGTGGCCATGGTGAGCCACAACTCAGCACGTTTGTATACCTCGTTTTTTGGCGTGAGTGGTTTTGGACGGGTGCTTGTGCCAGTGAACTTTCGCTTAGTGGCCGAAGAAGTGCAGTACATCGTGGAGCACAGTGGTGCCGATGTTTTGATTGTTGACCCCGAGCTTGATGAATCGTTGAAGTCGGTGACCGCTAAGCATCGCTTTGTAATTGGCGAAGAATCAGACAGCATTTTGTATAAATATGGTGTTGAACCGAAAGCTTGGGCACCCGACGAAGATGCCACTGC
>JBIKNT010000097.1:0-6009 GCA_044358465.1 Ilumatobacteraceae bacterium | reverse complement strand
GTGCCAGCATAGGGTAAGAGCATGAGTCGTAGCGAAGTCGCAATAGTTACCGGCGCTGGTTCGGGCATAGGTCGCGCCACAGCCGAGTTGTTCGCCTCCCGGGGTTATCGGGTGGTCGTCAATGACCTGTCTCCCGAGAGCTTGAAATGGGTCGATGCGTCACCAGATGCTCAGTCGCTTCTTGCTTTGCCCGGCGATGTGTCGGACGCAGACCACAACGCGGCACTGGTGGAAGCCGCTGTGAAGCATTTTGGTGGTCTCTCAGTTTCTGTATTGAATGCCGGAATGGTCGGAACCCTCCCGTGGGAAGATCCGGGCGCAGTGGAGAAGTTCGAACGCATCATGGCCGTCAACGTCACCGGGGTAGTGCACGGCATCCGTCATGCAGCAGAAGTGATGAAAAAGAACGCAAGCGGGGTCATTTTGGCAACAGCTTCTACTTCTGGACTCCGTGGCGACCCAGGTAACTATGCCTACAACGCTTCTAAAGCCGCGGTGTTCAACCTTGTGCGTGCTGCTGCTGTCGACCTTGGTGTCTATGGCATTCGCGTCAATGGTGTTGCACCTGGGCCTGTGGAAACCGGAATCACTGAACGGTTGAAGGGCCTTCCGGGGGCAATGGAAGAGATGGCGAAACGTATTCCGTTGCGGCGCTGGGGTCAGCCCCACGAACTTGCCGAAGCGTTCTTCTTCTTGGCATCGCCAGCAGCCTCTTTCATCACAGGCACCACGCTGATGGTCGACGGGGGCCACTCGGCACACGCCGCTCATTTCGACTTACGCGACAAGGCTTAACTCAACTAATTTAAGTACACCATTACTACAAGAGGGAATATGGCAGAAAAACTCATCACCAATTACGAAGATGTGACCGTTTACGGTCTGGATCCAGAGACCGAAGAGACGATGCTGTCGCAACAAAAGGAACTGACGTTCTGTTGGACCACGAAAGACGGTTCTCCGATGGCTTCCATTTTGAGTTACTTCTATGCCGACGGAAAGTTCTGGATGACATCTGCCGCACATCGCAAGCGCGTGCCCGCCATTCGTCGTGACCCGCGCGTTGCATTGGTCATTACTTCAACTGGCATGGAGATGGGTGGTAGCCGCACGGTTTCCTATAAGGGAACAGCGCGCGTGCTTGATGATCTCGAAACAAAGAAGTGGTTCTACAGGGCTCTTGCAGAAAGACTGTATGAAAAGTTTGGCGAGAATCGCGTCAAAGAATTCGCCATGATGCTCGATTCGCCAGGCCGCATTGTGATTGAAGTAACTCCAGGCTTGCGCGTGGGTTATGACGGCACAAAGATGGGCGCTGCAACAACAAAGTCGCGCGAAGCTGGAATTCTGAAGGTCGATTAACCCTTTAAGAGGTTCACAGCTATATCGCGCGTGATGTTGTAGTCGGCTTTACCGCTTGGGCTTCTATAAACCACATCAACAAAAAGAACATGTCGAGGGCACTTGTATGCGGCAAGAGTTTTGCGCATTTCTGTTAACAATTCTTCTGTAGAAATCGTTGCACCTGGAAGACGCGAAACCACGGCAGTCACCGCATTGCCGAAACGATCGTCGGGGACCCCAACGACTGTGCAGTCGGCGATTCCGGCAATAGAGCGAGCAACCACTTCAACTTCTTCCGGATATATCTTTTCGCCACCACTGTTGATGCATACAGAACCGCGGCCGAGCAGTTGCATAACGCCTTGTGCATCGATGAGCGCGTAATCGCCCGGAATGGTGTAGCGAACTCCGTTGATCACTTTAAAAGTCTGCGCAGATTTCGCTTCATCTCTGAAGTAGCCCTGCGGCATTGGTCCTGATACGCCCAACACTCCAGGTGTGGAGCTGCCGCGGGGAAGTGGTTCCCATGTTTCATCATTGAAAGTAACTGCGTTAGGTGGCGCAATGAATACTGCTGTGGCGATGGGGTCTTCATTCGGCGCTGTCATTGCAATACCGAATGGCCCACCTTCACTTGCGCCCAGCATGTCGATAATGGTGGCATTCGGCATGTATTTCTGAAGTAGCGACTTCTGCTCACCAGAAAATGTTGCACCAGATGAAGTAATGCGAATGATACTTTCGAGATGGGGAAGAGGTTGCCCTTCTTCCTCAAGTGTCTGCAAATAGCGGGTGATGGGTTTCGCAAAAGCGTCGCCCACAATAGATAACTGTGTGACTGAATATTTCTCTGACAAATCGATGAGCTCTTTGGCAACAAACTTGCGTGAATTCAAAAGAATCACTTTTCCGCCAAGAACAAAACTCGACATCGCGAGAAACAGTGCAACGCCATGCATGAGCGGTGCAGCGCAGAGGTTTGTGGGGCTCTTCTTCTCGGATGCGAGTTGGGCAGCAGTAGAACCAACTTGCTGAACTGTGGTGGGAATTGAAAGCCCTAAAGCTTGGTATCCGGAAAAGGCAAGAGCGCCAAAAAGATCGACGTGTCTCCACATCACGCCTTTTGGCATTCCGGTTGTTCCACCTGTGTACAAGAACAAGAGGTCTTCGCCAGATCTTTCAATGCGTTGAGCAGGTGCGGCACGAGTCAGCACGGCCTCGTATTCAAGATGACCCTCCTCTGGAACAAACTCAGCACCAACGTCATTGACATATATGAGAGTTTTCAAGGTAGGCACAAGATCTTTCATGCCAACCACCCGCTCCGCCAGAGACGCGTGATATACGAGCACTTCTGATTCGGAGTTATTGAGAATATAAGCAATTTCACCTTGCAGATATCGATAATTGATATTGACAGGCGTCGCGCGCAGTTTGAAAAGTGCGTAAATCGATTCAATATATGCCGCATCATTGAACAGCAGTTGAGCAACTTTGGAACCGTTACCAACACCTTGTTGTGAAAACACAGAAGCGAGTCGTGCTGATCGCTCGTCAAGTTGACCCCACTGAATTTCGGTTTCGCCGAGAACTACTGCAACGTCATGAGGTCGCTCATCTGCTAGCGCTTCCCACAGGGTTGCCCAGTTCACGCTGAGTTCATTTATTTGGTTCGACATGTTTACATACTTGCACTTAGGTAGGGCGATCTTCAACGCCTAAGATGAACGAATGCGCATCACCCTTATTCGCCATGGAGAACCTGAATGGGTGAAAAATGGTTTGAACGTAGATAATCCTCCTCTCACCATGAAAGGCCAAGAGCAGGCCGAGATGGTAGCGACCTATCTTGCCGACACGCATTTCGATGAAATCTATGTGAGCCCGCTACTGCGTGCTCAGCAAACAGCCGCACCATTACTTCGTCAAAATGGACGCACAGGCATTACTGCCGATTGGCTGCAAGAGATACGCAACCCCATATGGCATGGCACGCCTGTTGAGAAAGCTGTTGAGGCCTACAAAGAAGAACGTTCGCGGCCCAGCCACGAGCGTTGGGGAGGTCTCAATGGTGGTGAAGCAGTTTCCGATTTTGTCAGGCGTATCAATGACGACTGCGCACAATTTCTCACTGTTAATGGTTATGGCAAGGTCAGTAATGGGCTTCCCGTGTGGACGCACGGCAAGACCCTCGACAAACACATTGCCTTTGTTGCTCATGCCGGTACAAATTCGGTTGTCATATGTCATTTACTTGGTCTAGAGCCCACTCCTTGGGAATGGGAACGTTTCGTGCTTGGTCATGCCTCAATTTCTGAAGTTGAGCCGCTTGCGCTATCTGACGGAGTCACCTTCTCTCTCACACGACTTTCTGGTGTTGAACATTTGCCTAAGAGCCACCGCACTGTCTGATCTTTCAGAGTGTTCTGAGCCACGGTCTACCATTGGTAAATGGCTATCACCGAACAAGTACCTGACCCCGATGCGCTGAAGCTTTTTTCCTTCAACATTTTCTCCCAATTATCTGGAGCGGTCACAGCAGGCATGATTCATATTGGCGACCAGTTGGGTCTGTATCGCATCTTGGCGGCAACTGATGGTTTAACGAGCGCTGCGATAGCTGAAGCGAGCAATCTGTCTGAACGGTGGATTAGAGAGTGGTGCGCTAATCAAGTCGCAGCACGAATCGTGAAAGCAGAGTATTCGTACAGTGCAGGTGAGCCCTGCGCACATGTTGATGAGAACACAATTTACAAACTCTCGCCGGAAGCAGTAGCTGTGCTGGCCGATGAAGAACACCCAGCCTTCGGGATGGGAATGTTTCATCGACTCCCCGCAACCTTCGACAGATTGAAAGATCTGCCCGAATCTTTCCGAACTGGAATTGGTTTCGATTACGACGCGCATGGCCCAGATGGCGCTGTAGGAATAGAGCGATCCTTTGAACCTTGGAGCAACGCTTTCCTCGTTGATCTCGTGTTGCCAACGCTCTCGGGGGTAGTGGAAAAGCTAAAGGCTGGCATCAGTGTTGTAGATATCGGCTGCGGAGCCGGGTCAGCTGTATTACTGATGGCTAAGCAGTACCCCGAAAGCACCTTTATCGGAATAGATATTTCAGATCACGCACTGGCGAGAGCTGGTGAAAAGTTGAATCAATCAGGACTCAGCAACGTGGCTTTTTTGAACGCGCGAACAGCCTCTATGCCGCAGAGTGCTTCAGTTGATTTCATCACCACATTCGATTGCATTCACGATATGACCCAACCACGCCAGATGATTGAAGACATCTACCGCATGTTGAAAGAAGAAGGATCATGGCTTCTTGTCGACATTAAGGCAGGAAATAATCTCTCGGAGAACGTGAGCAAGAACCCTATGGCTGCATTGATGTACGGAATCAGTGTTCTTTCTTGTATGGCTTCTGCTTTGTCGGATCACAATGGAGAAGGGTTAGGAACGCTTGGTCTTCCTGCATCATTGGCTGAGGATTTCGCTCTACAGTCTGGCTTTACTTCCTTTCGTAAGTTAGATATTTCGCACTCTGTTAACGCGTTCTACGAGATCAAGAAGTAATTACTTCTTCTTGCAGCCATCAATTGCTTTTACAATCGGAAATGGATTGATAGGGGCTCCGCCTTTGGGGTGTACTTCAAAATGCAAGTGCGGGGTGTTGGTGTTGCCAGTTGAACCGACAAACCCAATTACCTGACCGGCCGTCACAGGTGTTCCTGTGGCAATTCCAGGAGCAAATGAGTCGAGGTGGGCGTAGAAAAAGTATGTTCCATCGGGCATGGTGAGACGTAGTGCATTTCCAGAAAGGGCACTTTTTGCTGCATCGTAAGTGCGCGTAATGATGCCATCGTTTACTGCGAGTAATGGAGTGCCACGATTTGCGATGATGTCGACACCTTCGTGTTTGCGTGTTGCGCCACGAGCTTCATGCCAGGTATCAATGAAGTAGCAAGCTGGCTGTACGGGGAATACTGCGAGTGTTACTTCCAAAACTGGGCGAGGGAGAAGGCCAAGTTCAATTGCGGTATCTGAATCAACTGCGCCAGATGCAGCGATGTTTTTGCTCTTTTGAAATGTAGAGATTGCCATTTTGGTTCCATTACCAAATAAACCATCAGCGCCGCCTCGTACTTGTATGCCAGCAAGGATGAGTGCATTTTGCAATGCAACAACAGGCTCGCCCTTGGCGCCAATGACTGGAAGTGTTTCTGGAGTGAACGCAAATGCTGCCGGAGCAGGAGCAGCCACTGGAGCAGCCACTGGAGCAACTACTGGGGCAGGAACTGGCGCTGGTGCAACAACAGGAGCAGGAACCGGTGCTGGAGTCAAAAGACCGAGAACTTTTGCTGTCTTGCGGTCAAGGTTGCCCGTTGCTTTGAGACCAACAACTTTTTGGAATGAACGCAAAGTGGCACGTGTTCGAGGGCTGAACTTGCCATCTGCTCCGCCCACGAGCGTGAAACCATTCTTCATCAGAGCTGATTGCATCAATTTGACGGTCTCGCTTGTTTCACCGAATTTCGGCAATTGAACACTTTGAGCTCGCACAGGAGCTGGAGTTGCAGACGATGTTGCAGCAGAAGCACCATTGACACCGAGGGTGGAAATCGCGATGGTGGCGGCCAAACCGACTGTGAAGGTCTTAATTGCTGA
>JBIKNT010000096.1:0-6074 GCA_044358465.1 Ilumatobacteraceae bacterium | reverse complement strand
GTCGACGCAAACGACGAACCCCTCGTAGCTGTTGTCAGTGCTCCTGCGCTTCACTCTCGTTGGTGGGCTGGCCGTGGAATGGGCGCCTTTAACGCTCGTGGCAAAATACAAGTGAGCAATGTACGCACACTTGAAGAAGCACAGGTGAGCGTTACTCATCATGCCGCGTGGGGCCAAGTGGGTGGAACTCAAAAACTTGTTGAACTCCAACAACGTGCGTACCGCTCACGTGGCTTTGGTGATTTTTGGCAACATATGTTGGTAGCAGAAGGCAATATCGATGCCGCCGTCGACGCTATTGGTTTAGAGCCGTACGACACCGCTGCAGTGTGTCTTGTTGTTCGCGAAGCTGGCGGCATGTTTACCGACCGTCTTGGTGCGCCATCATTTCGTAACGGAAGTGCAGTCACGAGCAATGGTCATTTGCACTCAGACGTACTCAACATTATTCGCTGCTGAAACCCGCTGGGCGTCTGCCAATTCCACCATTTTCTAAGAGCATTCCGGCCAGTATTCGCTCGGCATGGTTTGCTCGCCATGTGAGCATTGCCTGCGCTTCGCGCAGCACTATTACAGCATCAGTGGTCGTCGTTCCCCATGTTGGGTCATCACCTACGTTGAAACACAACCACGAACCATCACCGAAGTGCACGTAGGCATACTCGCTACTTCTGCGCACGGCGAGGTGTGATTCTTCTAGTCGGCGGTCGTATGGCCACCGATAAGCATCGTGCTCGGGGTGAATTCCAATGAGAACGTCGCGCCAGTCCCACTCGTAAGTGGCCGCATCACGCCAGCGGACAGGTGTTTCGTTGTGCAGAAATGAACTTAACGACATGCCATCACACTGAAGAGGAATTGCTTCGCCCATCACTTCACACAGCGTTGGGAAAATATCAATGTTCTCGGTGAACTCATTCACCACATTTCCATGTGCGGCTTCGTATTGCGGCACCCGAATAATGCAACCAATGTGGTAACTCGATTCAAAAAAACCGGCCTTGTTTAATAGGCCTTGGTCGCCCAGTTGTTCCCCATGATCAGAAGAGACAACAACAACCGTGTTTTCCCATTCGCCACGACGTTTCAACTCATCAAAAATGCGTCCTAGTTGTTCATCGACATGAGAAATGTTTCCGTAGTACTGCGCCCTCACATGCTGCATTTCAGAGCGTGATTGCGGGGCTTTTGTTGCTCCATGCTGCAGCAGCACATCATGCAACCAATGCCTATTTTCAGCCACGCCGATGGGGTCTTCACACTGCGCAGGGTCGTATTTCTGTGCCCATTGCCCAGCCGCAACAAATGGTGGGTGTGGCCGCAAAAAAGAGAGGTGTGCAAACCACGGCTGCGAAGAATCTTCACCACTGAGCCAACTGAAAAAAGTGTTGGTCAGAAAAGTGGTAATGCTGTGTTCTGCGGGTCGTTCATTTTCGCTCGACAATGCGTGTTGCGTGTCGCCGATGTTTTCATAGCCAACTTCTTGCAACCACTCGAGCCAACCAACAGCAGGTTCAGGAAGGTGCAGCACCTCTCGAAAACCAGGTAAAACACTTTCATATGTTGACAACCGGGGGTCATCTGAATCTGCAATAGTGCGCGGGTCAACACCCTGATCGGTGTAACCAAAAAGTACGGGGTCGTACCCTTGCCTTCTTGCCGCCAGGGCCACATTGTCGAAGCGCTCATCGAGTGGTGTTCCGTTTGCCACTACTCGGTTACTCATCATGTAGGTGCCCGTATACAAGGCTGCCCGCCCCGGCGAACACGGTGCTGCTTGTGAATAATGACGAGCAAACCGCACTCCATGAGCAGCAAGCATGTCGAGATGTGGGGTTTTCACCACAGAATGCCCAGCACATGAGAGGGAATCGGCCCGAAATTGATCGAGGGTGATGAACAATATATTTGGGCGTTCCATTACTGCCTAAAGTAGCCATATGGAAACCCCAACACGAACTGTGATCCAGAATGCTTACCTAGTGGACGGTTCAGGTTCACCCGCAATGCATGCAGACATTGCTTTCGAAGGAGACTTCATTACTGAAGTGGCAGCACCTCAGTCACTTCCTACTCCCTCAACAACACGAGTCATCGATGCCGACGGACGCCTTGTCACCCCAGGTTGGGTCGATATTCATACCCATTACGACGCTCAAGCAACATGGGACCCCTGGCTCACCCCAAGTAGCTGGCACGGAGTCACGTCGGTGGTGATGGGCAATTGCGGTGTGGGCTTTGCCCCCGCATCGTCCGATCGACACGACTGGCTCATTGCACTCATGGAAGGTGTGGAAGATATTCCTGGCACCGCTATGACGGAAGGAATTACCTGGGAATGGACATCATTCGAGGAATACCTCACCGCGCTGGAATCACGCCCGCACGTCATCGACTTTGCTGCTCAAATTGCCCACGGACCACTTCGCGGTTATGTGATGGGTGATCGCGGCGCAGCTAATGAAACCGCCACTGCCGACGACATTGAACAAATGAGCAAGTTGGTGGAAAGTGCTTTGCGTGCTGGTGCGCTGGGGTTCAGTACAAGCCGCACACCGCTGCATCGCAGCAAAGATGGTGAACTGGTGCCCGGTACCACAGCAAATGAACACGAGCTTCTCGGTATTGCTGGCGCAATGAAACGCGTCGGACATGGCGTTTTTCAATTTGCCCCCGAACACGCCAAAGTTCCTGTTGAAGAATGGTCATGGATGCGCAAACTTGCTCAAACCACTGGCGCAACTGTGAGTGTCAATTTAAGCCAACCAAATGATGGCCCCGAAATTTGGCGCAACGTGTTGGCGTTGCTGACTGAAGCGCAAAGCGATGGCGTACCCATTGTTGCGCAAGTTGCTGGGCGCACCATTGGTGTACTGATGTGCTTAGAAGGAAGCGCTCACCCACTTCTTTTTCATCCTGCATACAACGAAGTAGCTCATTTGCCTCTTGCAGAACGCTGCAAGGCGCTCCAAGAGCCACAGTTGCGTGATCGCATTATCAATGAGATGCCCAACGACGGAGGCCTCTTTCAAAAAGTGATTCTCGATAATGCCTCGCACATGTTCCCTGTCATGTCGGCAAACATCGACTACGAACCACTGCCCTCAGCCAGCGCAACAGCAATCGCAATGAACGCGAACAAAAAGGTGATGGAAATACTTCTTGACCAACTTGTAGCAAATGAAGGCCACGGACTCATCTATATGCCGTTCTTTAACTACGCATACGGCGATTTGTCGTTTAACTATGAGGCTCACCAGCACCCAGGCACCCGCATGGGGCTCAGCGATGCTGGCGCACACTGCGGAGCAATATGCGATGGAGGAACACCCACGTTCATGCTCACCCACTGGGTGCGCGACCGCACCCGTGGTGGAAAACTCCCACTAGAGCTCGTCGTGCACCGCCAAACTCAGCAAACAGCGGCGCTATATGGGCTCACCGACCGCGGGCATATTGCTCCGGGAAAGCGTGCAGACATCAACATCATCGATTTTGAGAAGTTGAATTTCACTATGCCGTACATGGCTTACGATTTACCTGCACAAGGTCGACGCTTAGTTCAACAAGCAATTGGTTACGACGCAACATTCGTTGCCGGAACACAAATTGTCGATTCCGATCACTTCACTGGAGCACTTCCTGGGAACTTAGTTCGCGGACCACGTTAAGCAAGTACGGTAAGAGCATGGCTAAATGGCGACATGCTCTTGCAATTGGTATCGGACTCCTCGGAGCGGTCGTTGCCGTTTTATCTGGAGGCGACCCTGCAGCACTCAGCATTGCTCTTGGTGGCGGACTCAGCACCGGTCTTGGCTATTGGATTGGCGCTTTGCTCCATCGCCGACGCGACTCTTGAAAAACTAAACGCCCTGCCACAACAATGAGCAAGGTGGCGAACAAAGCGTTCGACAACGATTCAGAGAGTCGCGCAGAAATCCAGCCACCTGCGATAGCCGAAAAAATACCGCCGACACCCACAATGACCGCGGCACGCATATCGACATTGCTGGCAGATCTGTTGCGTAACGTACCCGTTATTGCCGTAGGGATAATGACTGCTAACGACGTGCCTTTCGCAATGACGTTGGGCAAGCCAAGTAACACCATCATCGCAGGGATCATGATGACTCCTCCCCCCACTCCTAACAAACCTGCCAACACTCCAGTAGCAACGCCCACAGCTATCAGCGCAATACAAATGAGAAGAGTTAATTGGTCACGTCCTGAACCAGAGGTACTCCAATACAAACGCACTGCTGAAATGATGAGTACTGCAGCAAAACCCATACTTAAAACTTCATGCTTCACGGTCTTCAAAAGTTTCGTCCCGAGCAATGCTCCTGCTACTGCACCTATTGCTAAAAACAATGCAACTGGCCAATCAACATGATCATGAGCCCAATAGGTCACCAAGCTTGAAATGGAAATAGGAAGCACCGCTGCAAGCGATGTTCCATGCGCACGCCGTTGATCCATTTTCGCGAAAAATACCAACCCAGGCACAATAAGAATTCCGCCGCCCACTCCGAAAATGCCCGACAGGAGCCCAGCAGCAAGCCCAACGAGGACAATGACCCCAAATTTTCCTTGCTCGGTTGCCTTTTCTACGGGTGAATTCACTTCCAAACGCTCGCGAATAGCTCTGGATATTCCTTGATGTGCTTCACATTGAGAGGTCGGGGCAAGCTCACGATGGCAAGGCCCACTCCTGCATCTTCGTAGGCAAGAGCCCGCTCAATTGCTTCGGCTTCACTCATGCGATCTACCCAGAGTTGAGTAGAAATACGAATGGTAGAGATATCACGACCAATTTCGTCGCAACATTCCTTGAGCCGGGCAACTGACTTCTTCAAATCACCGAGCGGATCTTCGCTGTTGCCTGGGAAGTTCCAGTGGTCTGCATACTGCGCAACAAGAGGCAATGTGCGCTTCATACCGCCTCCACCGATGAGTACGGGTGGCATCGGTTGTTGAATCGGTTTCGGTTCACAATACGCATCGGTCAGCGTGAAATATTTTCCATTGAAAGAGCTCTGCTTCTGCGTGAGCATCAATTTGATGACTTCAAGACCTTCCGCAAAACGATCGAATCGTTCCGTCATCGTTCCGAGTTCTATTCCGTAAGCGTTGCACTCGTCTTCATTCCATGCTGCACCAACACCAAACTCCAAACGTCCGCCGCTTGTGTGGTCGAGTGTTGCTGCCATATTTGCTAGCACTGCTGGATGGCGATACACCATGCCCGTTACCATCACACCGCCACGCAACCGCTTAGTGGCTTGCAGTAATGCGGTGAGGGTAATCCAACCTTCCATGCATGGGCCGGAACGATCGCCCGTAAAAATAGGTTCAAAATGGTCAAAGGTCCAGCCGCTTTCCCAAAAAGGAATGGCGTCAGCTGCGGTCCATATATCGAGCATCTCCTGCCAGGTGCAGACCTGTGGTGCTGTTGCAAATGCAAACTTCATTTTTCCTCCATCTCGCTTCGTTCACCTTATGCGACTGCTTCACGCTGCGCAGAACTACTGTGACTCTATGGCCGATGACAGTTCTGCTCTGCATCAAAAGATTCGCGCCATTTTGGAACGGGCAAATCACCCCAACACCCCACAAGCCGAAGCAGAAACAGCGCTTGCGCTGGCATTTCGTCTGATGCAAAAACACAATATTTCGGAATCGGATTTCATTTCCGATAATGCAGGCCCACGCCATCACCGAATTACATCTCAACAATTTGTACTTGCCGGCCCATACCGCGTGCGCCGCGGGGCACTTCTTCACGTCATTTCACTTGCGGTGAACTGTGCTTCGTACCGCGACATGATGGATAGCGCACCGAACACGGTCACTATGGTCGCATTTGGTTCTCCACATGATCTGTATTCACTGGAAATTCTCTTTACAACAGCCGAGTTACTTGCATTGCGCACCATGCCACAAGGCGACCGCCGCTTTCGCACCTCGTGGTGGCAAGGTTTCACCGTCGGTGTCGATAAAAAACTCAAACAGGAAAATTCATCACTCATTCGAGAAGCCCCAGGTGCCGGACTCGTTTTAGTAGAGCAAGCGAA